>JAZRUJ010000001.1:0-3721 GCA_045652445.1 Eubacteriales bacterium
GCCTGAAATGGAGAGGTATAATTCGTATGAACAGATTAAGGATGAGTATAAATTGGAAGCAGAGAATCCAATTTACATAGATGAAAAAATTATAATAACAGAAAGATTTTTATGTGTTAAAGATCAAATATTTGTTCTTGATGGGATATTGGATGCAGAGGTAGTAGTAAATAAGACAAATTTTATAATAGAAGATATTGTACTAACAATTTTGTACTGTAATAAAAAGGATTATAAAGTTGTTTATAAACGACGCTCAATCCCGCAAATTAAACAAGTAGAAAAAGATATGTCGGTAGTTCGTAATATTTTAGTGGGCAGGTGCTCAAATTTAAAAAAATTTAAGGATTATCAATTATAAAGAAGAGGTGCGAATTATTCGCACCTCTTTTATCTTTTTTCCTCCGGCGGAAGGATTCCGCCGGATTCGGTTTTCTTTCTTTTGGTACTTTTCTTCTTTTTCCAAAAAAGAAAGAAAAGTACACCTTACGGGATTCAAAGGGTTTACTTCGCCGCAGTTTCGCAGTAGATGCAGCGGTAGGTTCGTTTTTCGGGGTCGGTGAGTTTGAATACGTGCTTCAATTCCTGTTCGGTGGAAGTGATGCAACGGGGGTTTTTGCATTTCAAAACGCCGGTCAACATTTCTGGCAGGTCTACGGTCTTTTTCTCAACGAGAACGCCGTCTTTGATGACGTTGACGGTAATGCCCGGGTCTACGAAGCCTAAAATATTCAGGTCCAAATCAAGTTCCGCGTCGATTTTGATCAGGTCCTTTTTCCCCATTTTTCGGCTGCTGGAATTTTTGATGATGGCAACGGTGCAATCCAAATCGCCCAAGCCTAAAAGGTCATAGATTTCCATGCCCTTTCCGGCGGAAATGTGGTCGATGACAAGTCCGTTACGAATGGAATCAATATGCATCTTACTTCACCTCCAACAGTTTCAAAATCAACGCCATGCGGATATATTTTCCGTACAAAACTTGCTTGAAGTAGCAAGCTCTCGGATCGTCGTCGATTTCCACCGAGATTTCATTGACTCTCGGCAGGGGATGAAGAATGCTCAGATCTGCCTTGGCATTTTTCAATTTTGCGGGGGTCAGGATATAACTGTCCTTCAGCCGCAGATAATCTTCTTCGTTGAAGAACCGTTCCCGCTGAACCCGAGTCATATAGAGAATATCCAGGTCGGGCATGGCTTCTTCCAGATTGGTGGTCTGGGAATATTCAATGCCGTTTGCCTTCATCTTTTGTTTCACGTAGGAAGGGACTTTCAGTTCTTCGGGGGAGATGAGAACGATTTTTACGTTCTTGTACCGGCACAAAGCCCCGATCAAGGAGTGAACGGTTCTGCCGAATTTCAAGTCTCCGCAGAATCCCACCGTAAGTCCGTCCAGTTTCCCTTTTTCCCGGGAGATGGTCAAAAGGTCGGTCAAGGTCTGGGTGGGGTGATTATGCCCTCCGTCCCCGGCGTTGATGACGGGAATGGACGCCGCCTGAGACGCTACGAAAGGAGCCCCCTCTTTGGGGTGACGCATAGCGATAATATCCGCATAACAACTGACGGTTTTTGCGGTATCGGAAACGCTTTCCCCTTTTGCGGCGGAAGAAGATTGGGCTTCGGAGAATCCCAATACACTTCCTCCCAATTCGTACATGGCGGCTTCAAAGGAAAGGCGGGTACGGGTGGAGGGTTCAAAGAACAGGGTTGCCAACTTTTTGCCCCGGCACTTTTCCGAATATTTTACCGGGTTTGCGATAATATCGTTGGCGGTTGCGATCAATTCATCGATTTCTGCGGGAGAAAGGTCGAGAATATCAATCAAACTTCTCATTGTTTCGCTCCGTTTACGGCAAGATAATTTTTGATCCGGGTAACGTTTTCTTCGTTGGCAGGGTCTTCTTCCAGGTATTCGATGATGTCGTATACGTCAACCACGGAATAGACGGGGAATCCGAATTGTTCTTCGATTTCCTGCATGGCACCCTTGTCGGTCTGACCCTTTTCTTTCCGGTCAACCATAATAAAGGTGGCAATAACCTTGGTGTTATCCAGGTGATTCAAAATTTCCATGCTTTCCCGAATGGCGGTACCGGCGGTAATTACGTCCTCGATGATGACGATTTCTTCTCCCGCCTGGGGAACGTATCCCACGAAAGTTCCGCCTTCCCCATGATCTTTCACTTCTTTGCGGTTAAAGAAGAAAGGTACGTTCAGTCCGTTTTTGGACAGAGCAACGGCGGCGGAGATGGAAAGGGAGATGCCCTTGTATGCGGGACCGTAAAGAACCGCTTCTTTTTTGCCCAGCTTGTCAAAATAAGCCTTGGCGTAAAATTCGCCCATTTTGGTGATCTGGTCGCCGGTCTTGATCATGCCGGCATTGACGAAGTAAGGAATCTTGCGCCCGGATTTTGCGGTGAAGTCACCGAATTTCAGAACGCCGGCTCCTTGTAAAAACTCAATAAACTCTCTCTTGTATGCTTCCATGGTAACTCTCCTTTAATCGCAAAATTCGTTTACGCAACGTTCATAGGCGGCAACGGGATCTTCTGCGGCGGTAATGGGTCTGCCGACGACGATATAATCCGAGCCGATTTCTTTTGCCTGGGCGGGGGTCATAACCCGCTTTTGGTCACCTACGTCCCCGTCTGCAAAACGAACGCCGGGAGTGACGGTCACGAAGTCTTTGCCGCAGGTTTCATGAACCTTGCCCGCTTCCAGGGGAGAACAGACAACGCCGTCCAGACCGGCAATTTTTGCATTGTGGGCGTAGTGCATGACCACGTCGGCGATGGGCTTTTCGATCCAAAGATCCTTTTCCATGCTTTCCTGGTCGGTGGAGGTGAGCTGGGTGACGGCAATCAACATGGGACGGGATCCGTCGGGACGGGTCAGCCCCTCAATGGCGGCTTCCATCATCCGGCAAGTACCGGCAGCGTGGAGGTTTGTCATATCCACATCAAGACGGGATAGAACTGCCATGGATTTTTTTACCGTGTTGGGAATATCGTGAAGTTTGAGGTCCAAAAAGATTTTGTGCCCCCGATTCTTGATTTCTCTTACAATGGAAGGCCCTTCCGCATAATACAGTTCCATGCCGATCTTAACGAAAGGTTTGCGTCCGGTAAATTTGTCCAGGAAGGCAAAAGTTTTTTCCGCACTGTCAAAGTCACAGGCGATGATAACGTCTTTTCCCATAATGTATCTCCTTTTAATATGATTCGTTTACAGATTATTTGCCCAGGTTTTCGAGTCGTTGGCCCGAAGAGGAATGGTTTTGAAAATCATAATATTATGCCTTCCCGATAATATCGTTCAGATCGTTGATTCCGTATTTCTGCATCACGGCAGGCAGGTCTTCGATGATATTTTTACAAGCGTAGGGTTCTACCAGGTTGGCGGCCCCTACTTGGACGGCGGTTGCTCCGGCAAGCATCATTTCAATCACGTCTTCCGCGGTGGTAACCCCCCCCATTCCGATGACGGGAATGTTGACCGCGTGGGCAACTTGATAAACCATGCGGATGGCAACAGGGAAGATGGCAGACCCGGAAAACCCGCCCATTTTGTTGGCGATGACCGGCTTTTTCGTCTTCAGGTCAATTCGCATACCCAACAGTGTGTTGATCAAGCTGACACCGTCTGCACCCGCTTCTTCGCAGGCTTTTGCAATGGAGACGATATCGGTAACGTTGGGGGAAAGTTTAATGATGACTGGTTT
>JAZRUJ010000002.1:0-46363 GCA_045652445.1 Eubacteriales bacterium
GTAACGTTTTTACCGAGTTTAACAACGGTACCGGTACCTTCGTGACCCAGTTCTACGGGAATGTAGCCGAAGGGGTCGCCCTTGTATTCGTGAACGTCGGTACCGCAGATACCGGTTTGTTCTACTTTAACCAGGACTTCGTCGTCGCCGATTTCAGGAACGGGAAGTTCAAAAATGTCGATCTTCTTCGCACCGGTCAGGACGGCAACACGGGCTTTTTCGGGAATGTTGAATTCTGCCATGATATGTTTCTCCTTTTTTTGAAGTATTTTTCACTTTTTTTATTATAGCATATTCTATTTTAATTGTCAAGTTAAAACGGGGTTAAATTTGAGATTCTTTCCAGACCTCTCCCCCAAGGGTTTTCCACAAAAATTTCCCTTCTTCCAGGGTCATATAGCCTCGGGGAGAATTTTCTTTGGGAAGGGAGACTGAGCCGGGGTTCAAATAGAGCCAATCCCCGTGGTCGTTACAGGCGGGCACGTGGGTGTGTCCGTTCAAAAGGATACTTCCCTTGGCAAAGGGCGGGGGATTTTGTTCCCCAAAATGGTGTCCGTGGGTGGCATAGATCATGCGACCGCCCGCTTCCAAGAGCATATAATCCGCCAAAACCGGGAATTGAAGCACCATTTGATCCACTTCTGCCTCACAGTTCCCGCGAACGCAAAAAATCACGTCTTTCCGATCGTTCAAAAGGGCAATCACTTCCTTGGGAGCGTAGCCGTCGGGTAGATCGTTGCGAGGACCGTGATACAGCAGATCCCCCAAAAGCAACAGCCGGTCTGCCTGTTCCCGGTCAAAGGCTTCCAATAATTCCCGGCAATACCGTGCCGAGCCGTGAATGTCCGATGCGATCATCCATTTCATCCTTTTAATCTCCCAATCTGTGATGTTTCTTAAACTTATCCTACCATACAATTAAGACAAATTCGTTACAAACCGCAATCTGCTATTTATTTAATAAAAATTTCACATTCTCCCCTTGCAAACCTCGGATTTTTGTGGTATAATAGAACTCTGTCGGAGTAGTCCGACGAAAAACCGAATACAGGGGTATAGCTCAGCCGGTAGAGCAGCGGTCTCCAAAACCGCGTGTCGAGGGTTCGATCCCTTCTGCCCCTGCCAAAAAGGCGATGAAATCAACGATTTCATCGCCTTTCATTTTTTTACCTTGACAAATGTTTTCCTCTTTTTTCCTTACTTTTCCGCCCCTTTCGGACCAAACATTTGTCAAAACATTTGTCAGAATGGAAGATTGGTTTAAGAGAGGGGTTTGATTTTGATTAGTTTATCATCGTGTTACCTCCTTTTGCTTGGTAACACAAAATATATCACAGAATGAGCGAGAAGTCCAGTGATAAGACGATTAGTTATCAATTAAATAACATTTTTTATTCTTTCACAACTAATACATCGCCTTTATCAACGTTTTCTAAAAGATTTATATTTTCACATTCGAACCCTTTATTATCGTCATAAAAACGGACTATTTTGTATAGTTCTACAACAACATTTTTAGGTTTATGTAATTTTTTAATTTCGTTTGCAATATCTGTCACAAAACTTAATTGCAACGGCATTCGGTTTACAATTGCACTTAATTCTATTGCCACATTAGTAAATATATAACATGGCATATCAAAACTTTTATCTTGATCGTTGTTATTCTTAATAAGCATGACATATTCACGGTTAATAATAAATTTGACATCTTTATTAGCTTTAAGGTTTATAGTCCGACTTGAGTCTTCCAAATTTAACAACCCAAATTCTTTGAGCTTTTGCAGATAGTACCAGTGCATATTATTTTTCTTTAAATAGTCACCCTTAATAAGAGTACACCATAACATAACCCTATGTATTTTTTCAAACAACTTAAATTCTTCTGACGACATATTTTTTAAGGCATCAAGTGTTTTATAACTAAATGAATCGGGTTGTGAAACTTCTTTTGCCAAAACTCTCGCCCATATTTCTTGCATATATGTATCAGACGTGTTTTTGGCCGATTCAAAATATACATGAATCCAATCGATTTTACTATATCCGCCAAGAGTTAATTTTTGATCTTTAATAATCTTCTTCGTTATTTCTATTATGGTATGCAAATTATCATCACACTTTGCTTGAAACATCGCATAAGCTCCGTCTAATGCTGTAGAAAAAGATGCGCTTGTCATTGCATTCATTTGATCCATAACAGAAATTAGACCTGTTTCGCTTATGCCTTCACTGTGATGATAATCCCCGCCAACATTTATTGAATTATCAGTACTACCATCATTAACTTTCTTTTTCTGCTTTACAGTGTTTTTGCTAATTTTACAATTTTTATATGCTGTTCCCCCAAAGAACAATGCTACAATTCCTGTAATGCAACTAATTATTGCTAATACTGTATCGAAATTAAATCCTTGAAAAAATTCCATTTTGCACATCCTTTCGCAAATAATTTATATATTCAGTTAAACATATCTTTTTGGTCAACCTTAATTTTTGCCAATTTTTCAAGTTCTTTAGTTGCTAAATTGGGATATAGCTGACTAAATTCTTTATACAATGCCGTATGCTTACCCTGACCACAACATAGGATGTTTGCAACATCGGTACGATACGTCCCTTTTTTTATTTGGAGAAGGATATCCATGGCGACACACGCTTGATATGCAAGTTTTTCATCTGATATAGTTGAATTTTTAAATGTGATACCTAAATTCTCAACGCATAATACCCCTACGAAAATAATTCCAACTGTTAGAATAAAACCCCATATTCCACCAAACAAATCAAAGAACGTAAAATAAAGGGCTATGGCACAAACAATAACTATAATTTCAAGAATACGTTTGCTTTTTCTTTCAACACCCCGATATATTGCTATAATCTGTTTGAGAATTTCAATTTGCTCATCACGAGCAATTTCAAGGTCTTGTGAATTCATTTCTATATTTTCTCCTTAAAAATAGGTATTATATCAAAACTCCATTACAATGATCCACTTCGTGCTGGATGATCTGCGCTGTCCAGCCGGTGTAGGTTTTGATGCGGGGTTGCAGTTCCAAGGTCTGATACTTGACCTTGATGGACTTGTAGCGTTTGCAGGGGTGGGGGCCGCCGAGAAGGGAAAGGCAACTTTCTTCGGTGTTGTAGGCGTCGTTTTGTTTGATGATCTCGGGGTTGAGCATTACGGTGTACGTGGGGGTGCGGCCGCTTTCGTCGAGAAAGGCGATGATGCGCTTGCGCACGCCAATCATATTCGCCGCCATGCCGACACAAGTGTCTTTGTGTGCCATCAACGTATCAAGCAAGTCCTGTGCGACCTGCAAATCTTCTTTTGTCGCGACCTCGGACTTCCCGGAAAGGAAAATTGGGTCGTGCATTAATTCTTTTATCATATTCATTCCCCTAATCCATTACCATGAACAGAACGTCGCCTTCAGATTTTAATTCGAAACCATGGGCTCGCACTTGAATGAGGATTTCATCCATAGAACTCCGCCCCAAAGCACATTCGTTCCATAGTTGGGTTTCTGTTTTTGAGATTAACTGATGAACTGTTGTTATTCCGTTTTTTCTCAGTTTTTTAATTGTTCGAAAAGATAGTTGCAGTTCTTCTATAGGAATATTTTTCACGCTTTATCTCCAATAAAATAACCGTTTTTTGTTCCATTTTCCCACGTTTCTCGTGTCAGAGTCTTGTTTATTTTGTGTAAAAGGGGCAGCGGGTTTGGATGCATTGATTGTTTTGGGAAGAATGGGTGCAGATGATGTCGCCGGATTCCATGGTGACGCCGAGGTTGTCTTTGGCGAATTCCACCGCCTTTGTGGTGGCGAGGTAGGAATCCCGTTTGCAGCAGCGAGGGCCGCCCACATCTCCGATTGCCCCAAGGGCAGATGCGGTCATTTTGTTGGAAAGTCCCCACGCCTCGGTGGCAAGGGGCGTTGAGCCGGTCACGATGGACACGAACATCCCGGCGCTGACTCCGGCTCCGCAAGCGCCCCAAAATCCACAGGCGCCTCCGGGAATCTTTCTGCCTCGTGCTTGCATTTCCGAGAGGGCTTTGGGCAAATCAATTTCTCCCCCGGCGTTCCGATACGCCGTGAGCAACGCCGCCCCGACCATCACGTGATGCTCGGGTCCGTGCATATGGCAGAACGGCAACGCCATCAATTTTTGAAGGATGACGATGGGGTTTTTTGATTGTTCCGAAAGACACACCCCAATGATGCCGTCCAGCCCTTGAGTGTGACACTCGTTGCAGATATAATGGCCCTTTTCACAGACCGTTTTGCTCGGCTCTTTTTTGTGGCAGATGGCACATTCCATCAGCTCGTCCTGTTCCAGATATTTCAGCGGTGCTCCGCAAATCAAACATTCGTCTTTCATTATAGTAAAGTCCTTTAACATTCTTGAATGATTGTCCTCGCCCATTCTTCGCACGCGGGGGATTCATGCAATCCCAACTCTTGCCAAATGCCGGCGTAATAAATTCCGTCCGCAATTTTTGAAGAATTTTTTCTGCTTCCGAAAACGGAATCAACGTCATATATTGGGCGTTTTACCCACGTGGCTTTTGTGCAGTTCTCGGCGGTCAATACCCGGTCTTGTCGATATTTTAAAACGCCTGCCCCGGGCAGATTTTCATTAAATGACAATTTGTCTCTGGCAACAAACATCGTATTAGAGCGTTCATGTTGCGTGTAAGTCTCGGAAGAATGGGGATGCCATCCGTATTTTCGTTGTTCTTCCGCATCCCGGACAATTTCCCCGACTTGCAAATAACCCCAAATCACCTGCAAATCGTTATCACTGTAAAAGTCGCCGGTTTTCTTTATGTATTGGTATTTCCCATCTACAAATTCGACTTTGTGATAATTTCCGAAAAATAAAAACAAGTCTCCGGGTTTAATCTCTACCGTGTTCTCAAGATAAAGCGCAGAAGAATTGACCTGACCAAAAATAGGACACCAGCCATCAATTTTATTTTTTCTTCGGTCAAGCGTCAAGTCCGGATCGACATGACAGTTTGGATATTCGGAATTTTCTTTGTATTTCAGGTCTTGCAATATTTTGGCATAAGATTGATTGCAATACACTAAATCATCGAAGGAATCCTTATCTTTCGATGGAATCGGGAACGATATCATTGTTCCGTCTTCCATGATAGGACTGACGATTCCACCGTTGGCAGAGTCAAAGCCTTTTCTGCTTAAAATAATTTTCATTTTGTCATCCGTTCTATGGCGTTTGCCACAAATTCTGCGGTACCTTCTCCGTATTGGTCGATGTTGTTTTGGAAACGTTCATCGGAAACGTACATCTTGCCGAGGCCGGCGAGGATTTCGGGGGTGCAGGTGTAGTAGTGTTCGGTGATGTGGGCTTGAAGTTTTGTGACAAGCGCCTGTGCCTCGGGGGAATCGGGGGAAGCCCCACGATTTTTGCACGCGGAAAACTCGGCAAAGATGGACATTAAGCCATCGTTTACCGCAGCCCATTTTTCTTTTGTGTAGTGTTTTGTTTTTTCGGCGTGTTCCCGGTAGGCGGCGGTATCGCCCCAGCGGTTTTGGGCTTCGGCAGAATAAATATCGCTCATTTTTTGGTCCCCCATGGGTAAGGTTTTCTTCTATTTTCCATTATATCACAATTTTCGCATTTTTTCAAGATGAAAATGCGTTATGCCAAACTGAAGTATAAATAATCAGTCATTTTTTGACAACTACTTGTTTTATGTGACAAAATATCAATATATCTTTTCTTGAAAAACTTGACAAATGCTATAACAAGTGTTATAATAGATAGGTCTATAGGAGGGATATATATGAATTTTTGTCAAATAGTAAAGAACATACGCCTCGTTCTTAAGCTTTCGCAAGAAGATCTTGCTCGAGAATTAGGTGTAAGCTATGCAACCATCAATAGATGGGAAAACGGAAAAAGTACTCCTAGTCGTTTAGCTTTAAGTGTAATAAAAGAGTTTTGTGAAAAAAATGGAATTACATACGAGGGAATATTAAAATGAATATAATTGATTTATTTGCGGGATGCGGGGGGCTAAGTCTCGGTTTTGAAATGGCTGGTTTCCATATTCCGGTTGCTATAGAAAAAGACGCTTGGGCATCAGAAACATATAAAAAGAACCATCCTACAACCAAAGTAATTACCGAGGATATTACCAAAGTATTAGATTTATCTACGATCCTTCCTGATAAAAAAATGAAAATACATGGAATTATCGGAGGCCCTCCGTGTCAAGGATTTTCGTTAAGTGGGAACAGAGACAAAAAGGATCCTCGCAATAGCTTGTTTATGGAGTTTGTTCGTTTTGTTAAGCATTTCAACCCCGATTTCTTTGTGATGGAAAATGTAACAGGAATTCTCTCCATGCAAACTCAAAATGGCGAAAATGTTAAAGATGTAATTAAATCGGAATTTGCCGATGCTGGATATACGCTTGAAATTTTTACATTGAATGCAGCTGAATTTGGTGTTCCTCAAAGCCGTTTGCGTGTTTTCTTTATTGGTTTAAGAAATGATATTCCCTATGATAAGGAAAGAATAGAGCCTCGAGGATTCTTGTTTGGAAATGATCAGCGCACTATTACTGATGCTATAATGGACTTGCCCCAAATTGGTGCCGGTGAAGGTTCTGATGTTATGGAATACTCTATGCGCCCCTTTACGAAATATCAAGAATGGGCAAGAAACAATAGCACGGTAATACATAATCATGTAGCCATGCGCCACACCGCAAGATTAGTTGAAAGATTTGCACAAATACAATATGGTCAATCAGTGGCTGATGTTCCTGTAGAATTTCAGCAGAGAAAACGCGGTGAAGCTGATAAAATTAGCGGAAAAGTTTATTCTCAAAACAATATGCGTCCTTATCCTGATAAACCTTCTCCTACAATTCCAGCAAGTTTCCAAAGCAACTTTGTTCATCCATACTTAAACAGAAATTACACAGCGAGAGAAGGTGCGAGATTGCAATCTTTCCCTGACACATATATTTTCTGTGGAAAACGTACAACGATGTCTTGGGAAAAGAATCTATCTCAATATCAACAAATTGGTAATGCAGTCCCACCATTGCTTGCCAAGGCGATAGCACAAAAAATAGAGGGTTACTTTGCGTAATCCGCTATAATTTTTATTTGTGTAAGTACTGACCATATGAGGGGAAATGATATTCCTTAAAATACTCATCTAAAGCATTTGAAACCGTACAATAGTATGCCAAAAGCACTTTAGGGTCAGTTTTTATGTTGCTCTTTTCGAAATCATTCGAGGGCTTTTTCATGAGAGAGAAAAACTCAAAGATATTGGTAGCTTTTCGACGTACTGTAAAAGTTTCTTTTCCAACATCATTCCAAAGCATAAACACAATATTTGTTGAATCAGGACTAGATATATGTAATCTAGTTGCTGTATCTATAACCTCGTTAAACATTGTTCCATCCAAATATGTTTTGCATTCCACGGAAATGATTGGAACCCTAACAAGGAGAGGATTGTCATTACCCATTTTAATCTTTTTTTCTCTACATATGCAAAAATCTACATTTTTGCTAGTAGTTTTCAATGTGTCTTTTGAGAAAAACATACCTGTGCAAATATCTGAATTCTCAAATAACAGTTTTTCTTTAACAACAATCGGATGCTTTAAAAATAGATATTTACTTATTTCCTCGATAAACGAAGATTTTATACCAGATTGAGCTTTAATATTATTATCTTTAGCAAATTCAGATAAGCTTGCATAATAGTCATCAATTAAAGAACACGCTTTCTCAAACTCTTCGAGTTTTTTTGTTTTGAATTTTATTTTTGCCATTTGCTCCACAAAGGGCATATAATAATCTTCCTTGAAAGCAATCGTTGCGACAACACCATTTCTGATTTTTGTGTCAAGATTATTGCCGTGTGGGTGGAACTTCTCGCGGTTTTGTTGTGCGTTATTTACCATAAAATCACCTTAACAACTTTCCAGGAACAACGATATTATCTTCTGCAGAGATCTCTTCTATAGCTGTAACAATTTCCTGCCAGTATAAAAACAAGGCATTTGTATCTATAGGAGATTTCTCGTTTTTCTTCAAAACAAACATTTCGGACAAAGTGGAATCCTGACGAGCGGCTATAATATGTTCATCCGCAAGGCATTTATATCCCATCAAAACATAAGTTTTTGAATTAGGAGAGGCGCTTCTGATAGCCTTGCTCGATGATTTAATTTCACCAAACATAGTCGCATCAAGATAAGTTTTCACCTCAACAGCAACTACCGGCAAAATAAGTTCAGTAGCTGATTGTCCATCAATGGAAATGTTGACCTTCTTACCTATGCAAAAATCTACATCCTTGGTTATGAGACCAATCTGCTTATTTTTATCAATCTTGAGACCTGCATATACTTTTTTATTAAACACACCAAATTCGCCCGAAGCAATTTCTGGAATATCCTTGAACAAATATGTGCTTATTTCTTCGAGGAACGTAGATGCAAATTTGGATTGAGAAGTAATTGAATATTTGCGAGAAAAAGCATCGATTTTTTCATAATAGTCGTTTATTATTTTTGATGCACGTGAAAAAGCAGATTTGTCTTTTTCAGAAAATACAATTGACGACAACTCATCTCTAACTGGTAAATAATATTCTCTATAAAACTCTTGGATTTTTATTCCGTGACCTTTGTAATTGGAATTAATTTTATTTATCAAATTATTTTCATGAACAAACAGCATTACTCTTTTTCCTCCAAAAATAATTTATATGTTTTTATTTCTAAAGCATTGGCGATTTTTTGAATATTGTCAAGAGAAATACTGCGTCTAAAGCATTCAATATCGCTGATATATGTTCTATGCAACCCACATAATTCAGCAAATTTTTCTTGTGATAATTTCTTTTCTACACGATATTTTCGAACATTATTTCCGAATACCCTAATAATATCCATAACAATTCCTCCTTTTTTGAACAAATATCCATACACATATATTATATATTATAGCATACAATAGGTCTACATACAATAAGTGTCATTTGATTGTTGGAGACGGGTTAATAGTTTCGGATAATTCAACCCATCTTTTTTGTTGTGCTTCATTTTTTTTGTGATAAATCAGGGGTGCTCAATTCCCTCTGATTATAAAAATTATACTTTCTCTCGGGCATTTAAAATGCGATAAATTATAAAAAAACCGGACACAAGAGGGGTTCTCTTGTGTCCGATAGTTTTTTAGATTTCGAAATCTTTCAAGATTTCACGCACGCGGCGGTCGGGTTGGTGGATGTAGGTCTTTTGGGTAAAGGCAACGTCGGCGTGGCGCAGTTGCTCGGAAACCAGTTTGGCGTCGCCGTCGGTGCGGTCGTACAACTTGGTGGCGTAGGTGTGGCGCAGAGTGTGGATTCCGCCGTGGTCGATGCCGGCGGCTCGCAGAATGTTCTCGAACCGCTTGGAAAATGCCCGGCAACCGATGGGTCGGTTGGAGTTCTTTTCCGGATGGACGATGTAACCGTCGTATCCTTCCGGCTCTTGGGCTTGCAAGCGACGGATGATATCCAGGGCGCAGTCGCTGAGGGCGAGAGTCACCTTGCCCTTGTCCTTTTTGGTGGTGGTGATGTACTCGTACCGCTTGCCGGTGGCTTTGCCGTCGTCGTCTCGTTCCTTGATGGACACCTGATTTTGCGAGAGCAACATGGTCTTTTTCTCGTAATCAATGTCGGAATATTTCAACGCCAGCGCCTCTCCCCGACGGATGCCGGTATTGAGGATAAATAGGAAATATTCCGCCTGTTTTTCGATTTCATTCAGACGGATGCCGTCCAAGTGCAGGTCTTTCAACGCCGGAAGAATCTGATTTTGATAAATCTGTTCCAGCCGGTTTTCGTCATCCGGATAGACGTAGGCGTCACAGAACGAGGCAAACGCTTGGGACGGTCGAACGAGCGTCTGCCGGAAAGAAATATCGGAACAATAAAAACAATGTTTTTATAAATGGAAAGCAAAAATGGTTTTTCTGCAAAAGGGAGTTTTATTGGACATAAGACGTTGTATAATGTAATCGGGTAGGAGGTAAATTGTCAAAGTGAAGTTATAATTTTTGAGGTAAAAATGGGAAATGCCCTGAGTCAGGAGGTGTTTTTAATGAAAAAGACGATCGTTATTCTGATCGGCATTCAGGGAAGTGGAAAAAGTACATTTTTTCATCAATTTTTAGCAGATGATTTTGTTCGCGTTAATCTCGACACTTTGAAAACACGCAACAAAGAACGGCTATTGATTGAGGAATGCTTTGAAAACGGAAAAAGTTTTGCCGTTGATAACACAAATCCAACCATAGAAGACCGAAAGCGATATATTGTTCCCGCAAAAGAAAACGGGTATAAAATCATCGGGTATTTTATGGAATCAAAATTAAAAGAATGTATTGTGAGAAATGCTGCAAGAGAAGGGAAAGCAAGAATTCCCAACATGGCGATTGCGGCGACTTCAAACAAACTGCAAATACCTTCGTATGAAGAAGGGTTCGACGAACTGTATTTTGTAAAAAACGATGGCAAAAAAATGATTATCTCAAAATGGAGGGAACATTATGAATTTTGATGAATTGGATAAGAAAATGAGAGTGTACGAACAATCTATAGATCAATCTATCTTGTCCGATATGTTTTTAGTCGCAAGATTGGACGGGCGCAGTTTTTCAAGGCTCACAAAAGAGATCTGCGATTTTGAAGCACCCTTTGACGACCGTTTCCGCGACATGATGATAGAAACGGTCAAGGCGTTAATGAATTGCGGTTTTCGGGTAGTTTATGGTTTTACGGAAAGTGATGAAATTTCTTTGCTTTTTCATAGAGAAGAAAACACTTTTGGAAGGAAAGTGCGAAAGTATAATTCTATTCTTGCCGGCATTGCCAGTGCAACGTTTTCAATGAATTTGGGACAAGTTGCCGCACTTGATTGCAGATTGGTTCCGTTGCCGAATATGGAACGAGTCCAGGATTACTTTTTGTGGCGTCAAGAAGATGCCCATCGAAACGCCTTAAATGCACACTGCTATTGGTTGCTTCGCAAAGAAGGTTTGAATGCACGTCAAGCAACCGACCGGTTGGAAGGAAAAAGCGTTTCCTATAAGAATGAATTGCTTTTCTCGAAGGGCATTAACTTTGACAAACTTCCTTCCTGGCAAAAGCGGGGAATCGGTATTTATTGGTCGGACGTCGAAAAGGTCGGATTTAACCCGATCACGAAAGCCAAAGAAAAAACAATGAGGAAAGAACTGGTGGTCGATTTGAACTTGCCTTTAGGAGACTCCTATGGAAAAATGATCGCCTCATTTTTAGAATGATCAGTAAATAGCAACGTATACAGTCAAGTTACAAAGGAAAGGAGAGAGGTCTCATGTCCTCGTACAATGAGTTAATCAAAAACTTTGAAAAAATTCGGGCGTATATGCGGGATTTTTACGTATATGGATTCAAGAGCAGAGATGATTATCGGACCAAAAGTTTGCGTTCCTATGACGACGAGCGGCGGCGGATCGAGAGTTGGCTTGGCGATCACATGCGATTCGTCCGTACCCCCGAAGGAAAAAACGTTTTTATTTCCATTGATAGCCGCACCATTCGGCATAATCCTTTCTATCACGCTTGGAAAGCGAAAAGTTTTACCGATGGGGACGTGACGTTGCATTTTATCCTATTCGATATTCTTCACGAGCCGTCTATCAAGAAAACGATTGCTGAATTACTGCAGGAGATTGATGCGAAATATCTGTCGGAATTTGAAAACCCCATGTTGTTCGACGAATCCACCCTTCGCAAAAAGCTCAAAGAATATTGTAAGGAAGGGATTATTGCCGCGGAAAAAGAAGGACGGAAGATTTACTACCGAAGAACCGATGATACGGATCTTTCCGATCTTAACGACGTTTTGCATTATTTTTCGGAGGTGTCTCCTTGCGGCGTCATCGGCTCCTTCCTTTTGGAAAAATCCGAGACGGATACAGACACCTTTACCTTCAAGCATCATTATATCACCGGAGCCATGGACAGCGGCGTTTTGGCGGCATTGTTTGACGCGATGAGAGAAAAACGGATCGTCACCGTGTCGAACCTCAACCGCCGAAGCGATCTTCCCAAGCAATACCGAATTATTCCCCTTCGTGTATTGATCAGTGTTCAAAGCGGAAGGCAGCATTTGATCGCATATCTGCCTGAATATAATTGTTTTCAATCTTATAGGGTCGATTATCTTTCCGACGTTACGCCGGAAGAACCCACGCCTCGTTTTGACGAACTTCGCACGGAATTGGATCGAATGCAAGGCAAGACGTGGGGTGTCAACGTAAAACGAAATCCTTGGAGTGCGGAAGAATTGGAGCACGTTGAGTTTACGGTAAAAGTTGCGGATAACGAAGAATTTATCGTCCGACGCTTGGAACGGGAAAAGCGTGTGGGCGTGGTGGAAAAGTTGGACGAGAATACCTACCGTTTTTCCGCAGACGTCTATGATACCAGCGAAATGATTCCCTGGATCCGAACCTTTATTTGCCGCATCGTGGAAATAAAGTTTTCCAACAAAACCCAAGAAAATATATTCAGAAAAGATCTTGACACGATGTATCGCATGTACGGAATCGGAGAGGAGACGGAAATATGATATTCAACGAGATCTATTCGGCATATTACAACACCATTGCCGCCATTCTTTCCCGTATCATGGAAGGAGAATCGTCCGAAAAAGAATTGCAAAAGATCGTCACCGAGCGTGCCTTTGGGGAAAGTATACTTACCATTCTTCCCTCGCTGAAAAGTGGAAAGTGGCAACTGGCTCAATCCGACCTGACTACCCCTTTGAAGAATAAACCAACCATGCCTTTGACCATACTGCAAAGGCGGTGGCTGAAGGCAATCTCCTTGGACCCTCGCATTAAGTTGTTTGGCGTCAAATTCCCGAATCTTGATGACGTAGAACCTCTTTTTACCGCCGAGGATTATTACGTTTACGATAAATACGGCGACGGAGACCCCTTTGAAGACGAGGAATATATCCGGCAGTTCCGGGTCATTCTTGAGGCGATCCGTCAAGGGACGCAGATTAAATTTGAAATGACCAACCGAAAAGGAAATACCATGTTTGTCCGGTGCCGCCCGTTGCGATTGGAATATTCCGAAAAGGACGATAAATTCCGTGTGATTACCATGGGGTGGCGTTCGGTCACCACGGTCAATCTGGCTCGGATCCGAGACTGTTCCCATTATACCGGAGAGAAACCGCCGGAAGGGGACGAGCGTAAAACAGAACACGATATCATTACCGTAAAACTCGTCGACGAGCGAAATGCCTTGGAACGGTTCATGCTCCACTTTGCCCACTTTGAAAAACAGGCGGAAAAGTTGGATGAAACAAATTATCTCGTGAAGATCAAATATGCTCACGACGATGAACCGGAAATGGTCATCCGAATCCTGTCTTTCGGACCGATGGCCGAAGTTTTGGGTTCGGAATCCTTCAAGAACTTACTGATTGAAAAACTGAAAAAACAAAAAAACTGCGGACTTACAGGGAGGATTTAAACATGAATGAACATACTCAAATGCAACTGACGAGGTTTATGGGTATTCTGAAAGCATTAAAATTGACCAAGGACGACATCTTTGGAATTTGCAGCTTTCTTCGGACGGAGGAAATGATGATGGAGATGGTTCGTAGATTGAAAGCGAAGGATTTCAAGGTAACTCCGCAAGAAGCGATGAACATCTGTTGCCAGGTCATCATAGAGGACAAGGAAAACAACAAAGCGAACGGAGTGGAACATTCCCCCGGACAAGAAGATTAAAAAGTATAGAGTGCTGTATTGCAGAAAGGATTCTTGAAAATGAAAGAAGGAAAGCACCTTTACCGTGGTCTTATGTTGAAGGCACTTTTAGACAAGGAGTATTACAATCCTACGACAGAAGAGATGTTGATTCTTATAGCGAGTATAGAAGAAGACTCGCGGGAAGCTCTCGCAAAGCGGATGATTCCTCTAATCGAACAGAGCGAGACCGAAGAAGAAGCTTTGATTCTTTGTCAGGAGTTGGCAAAGAAATTTCCCACAGTGGAGTAAGAAAACAATATACTTTACCGCAGAAAAAAGAGAGAACGTTTCGGTTAAAACCGTTTTGTTCTCTCTTTTTGTTTTAGGATAAAAATCCCAAAAAAGGCTTTGCGGCGAGAGTTCGCAGCTTTTTTTCCGTGAAAAAGGCGGAAAAAAGTGGTAAAATGGTCTCACGAAAGGCACGAGGGCGTTCCAAGGAAGCAGGCAGTTAACCTGCATGTCCGGGAACGCCGGGAAGCACCCCGCGACACAGGTTGTCGTTTCGGCATTGTTTCCATAAAAAATCGTGTCTTTCATCCCCCAAATCGGGAAGATCAAAAGATGTCAACAGCAATCATTCGACGATTGTTTGTCCCATAGGGACAGCTGCTTTCGTAAGCAGAAGACGAGCGGGGTGCAAGGCCCGGCACAAAGGAAACGGCATCTTGTTTTTTTCCGATAAAAAGGCACGGGCAGATTTTCAAAGCAGTGGGCGTAAATCCGCGAAACGAGAAAATCCTCCGAAGAAGAACCATAATCCGGCGCGATTAGTGCGTCGCCTTCACCGATTCGGAAGCGGAGCCTGTGCCTTATAAAAGACTCGTACAGCAATGAAAACGGATAAGAAATGTAAATTCTTCGACAGAAACCAACGAGTCTTGATAAAAGATGCCGACAGCAATCCCAAAAGTTCGCTCTCATCTCCCAGGGAGCAGCTGCACTTGTAAGCAGCCACGAGCAGAGTGTAACTCTGCGAGGGAAAAAAGGCATCTTGTTCCCCTCGAAAAAAGGCACGGACAGCAATCTTGAAATTCTCAATCCTACAGTAATTATAACTGATCACGATGAAAAACGTGCCTTGAAACCAAAGATCTCTGCGGGCTTCAAACCCGCGACGGAGATCTTTGGAAAGACGCGTACAGCAACACCAAGCAAGAATGCCGATGCTATGGCATAGGTCATACTCGGAGGTATGCCAACCGCGTCTTGATGCAAAGAAAGGCGCATACAGCAATCTATTTCGCAACGAGGACCGGCTCGTACCTCCGGAAATTTCGCCGTGCGATGGTGATATGCGCCTTGTAATATGCGGTAGGTAGTTCAGAAGGTAGAATAAGAGACTAAGAATCTCAGTGTCGTGGGTTCGATTCCCACCCGCCGCAACAAAAGGTATCAACCGCAATTCAGAAGCTACATGTCGAAGCAGAGGGCTGAAAATCCTCGTATTAACGGTACCTTGTATGAAAAAAAATTACGAAAAGGAGTGAGTTTCATGTTAGAATATTTAAAACAGGAAACCAATCGCACCTACACCGAAAACGGTGCGGCAACAAACGTCACAACCCAATCCAATTGTCTGGATCTGTTTGCAACCATCGGGGCGTTGCGTCGGGAGAGTGACACGGAAATCGAAACACGGTTTCTTCGCGCCTTTACGGAAAACAGAGATATTGCAATGAAACTCCTGTTTTTCGCAAGGGATATTCGGGGAGGCCTTGGGGAACGCCGTGTGTTTAAGGTGATTCTGCATTGGCTTGCTGAAAACGAACCCAAGACCGTGTGCAAAAATCTTACATACGTTGCAGAGTACGGACGTTACGACGACCTTCTCGCCCTGATGGACACCCCTTGCGAGAAAGAGATGCTTGACGTTCTGAAAAAGCAATTCGAAGCGGACGTAAAAGCCCTTGCCGACGGTGGGGAAGTATCGTTGCTTGCCAAGTGGCTTCCTTCGGTCAACGCATCGAGCAAAGAGACTGTTTTGTATGCCAAAAAGATTGCACGGCACTTTGGAATGAACGATGCACGCTACCGCAAGGCACTCGTTGCCCTTCGGGCGCACATTCGCATCATCGAGAATAATCTCCGGGAAAAAGACTATTCTTTCGATTATTCCAAACAACCTTCCAAGGCGATGTTCAAATATCGCAAAGCATTCCTTCGCAACGACGCCGACCGATACAACGATTTTATCAATAAAGTTTCTTCCGGGGAAGTGAAGTTAAATGCTTCGACCATGATGCCCTACGAAATCATTGCTCCTTTCTTCCGGAAGGTCGTCAGCGACGAAGAACGCAGAGCAATCAATGCAACTTGGATCTCTCAAGAAGATTTTGGGGATAGCGAAAATGCCCTTGCCGTTATTGACGGTTCCGGTTCGATGTACGGCGGTTCTGATCCCATTCCTGCAACGGTAGCCCTCTCTTTGGGTATTTACTTTGCAGAACGGAACCAAGGTGCGTTCAAAAATCACTTTATCACCTTTTCGGAAAACCCTCAACTCGTTGAAATCAAAGGGGAAGACATTCTTGATAAAGTGCGCTATTGCCATGGTTTTAATGAGATTGCAAACACGAATATCCAAAAGGTGTTTGAGTTGATTCTCGATGCAGCAAAGAAAAATTCCGTTCCTCAAAATGAGCTTCCCAAAAAGCTTTATATTATTTCGGATATGGAATTTGATTGTTGCACGAAGGACAGTTCTCTGACAAATTTTGAGTATGCAAAAAAACTATTTGCGGAAGCCGGATATACCCTTCCCGAAATCGTTTTCTGGAACGTGGCAAGCCGCAATCGGCAACAACCCGTAAGCAAAAACAAACAGGGCGTGGCACTCGTGTCCGGTTGTACTCCCCGCCTTTTTTCTATGGTGGCGAGCGGGTCGCTGAATCCTTACACTTTTATGCTTGAAGTCATCGAGAGCGAACGGTATGAAAAAATCGTTGCGTAGCAAATCAGGGGAGCGTTTCCGCTCCCCTAACAATTTAGAAAGGAACTTATTATGATAGAAATCGTTGGAAAGTTTAATACTGCCAAGTGTTTTGCTTCTTCCATTGGCGAGAATGCGGAAACACAGATTAAGACGGTTTGTGATACCGAAGCATTCGCCTCCTCAAAGATCCGGATCATGCCCGACGTTCATGCGGGCAAAGGCTGTACTATCGGGACTACTATGACCATAACCGACAAGATTGTTCCTTCTATGGTAGGCGTGGACATCGGTTGCGGAATGTACACCGTCTATCTTGGGCATATTGATATTGATTTTGAAACAATAGATCAAGCGGCACATTCGATTCCCCACGGAAGAAACCTTTGGGAGAACAAGCAGGAGGGATTCGATTTTAAGCAACTTCGTTGTTATAGCAATCTCAAACATTCTGGAAGGCTGAAGCGAAGCCTCGGAACACTGGGAGGGGGCAACCACTTTATCGAAATCGACGTAGACGAAAGCGGTGGCAAATACCTTGTGATACACTCCGGGAGCCGAAATCTTGGAACGCAGGTTGCGGAATTTTATCAGCAGATGGCAATTGATCTGAACCTGGGCAAGGAAGAATACCTCAAACAGCGAAGTGAGATAATTCGTACTTATAAAGAACAAGGGCGGCAATCGGAGATTCAATCCACCCTCAAAGCCATGAAAAAGGAATTTGAGGCGAAAGAGCCGTCGCTTCCCCGCGACCTATGTTTTCTCTATGGTTCTTGTATGGAGGATTATCTCCATGACGTGGATCTTTGTCAGAAGTTTGCGGAGCAAAACCGTGAAAAAATGGCACAGATCCTTCTTGAAAATTGCGGATGGAAGGCAATCGAAACGTTTCAGACAATTCATAATTATATTGATATCCACGAGAAAATCCTTCGCAAAGGCGCCGTATCTGCAAAGATCGGAGAAAAACTATTGATCCCCATCAATATGCGTGACGGTGCGTTGATCTGTATCGGAAAGGGGAACGAGGATTGGAACTGTTCTGCTCCTCACGGCGCCGGACGGGTAATGTCACGCTCCGCCGCCTTTGAAAGCCTTACAATGGAAGAGTACGAGGCGGAGATGTCCGGAATCTATTCCACCTGCGTCGTTCCCGATACCCTTGACGAATCACCCATGGCGTATAAAACTATGGACGAAATCGTTGAAAATATCACCCCCACCGCAGAGATCATCTGCCGGATCAAACCAATCTATAACTTCAAAGCTGCGGAATAAAAAAAGAGGCATGGATTTAAATCCTTGCCTCTTTTCTTGTTTGAATTACATATCGAATAGCAGCAACTCAATTTCTTTTTCAAAGGAAGATGCATCTGCACGCATCCAGCCCCGAGGGTGCTCCCAAATTCGCACCGTTTCTCTTGCATCCAATACTCCAAGAGCATACGCTTTAATAAATAAAAGTTTCTCAATATCAATTGAGTCTCCAAGGTCATGACCGCTATTTGATTTCAAATATCCCTTGAAACCGTATTTTTTTAGAGCTTCTGTACAGGCTTTTGCGACTGCATAGCAGAGGTCACGACCATCGACGGTGTAAGATTTACTTCTTCTTCTGCAAATAGAAATGTGTACAGGATCAGGTGCGCTTGCGTCTGGCGGATTCAGAGAGGGACTCTCTCTCCACAATAACAATGTCGCATAACCGTACATTTCTCCGTCCCAATGAATCTCTGCTCTTGTTGAGCAATTCCCATCTTTACGACGATCAGAATATTCGCGCTTGAGTTGCGGATTGCGTCTGCGAAAGTACCAATGGGCAAAGTCATCTTCTTCGTATAGACAGTAAACTGCCGTCAATAAAGAAGAAAACTGACTTCCCATAATGCCGCTCAAAAAGAAATCGTTGTGTATGCCATCGATTTTCATTTGGACTTTTGTAAAGTCTTCGCCGCAGGGAGTCAGTCTAATTCGAGTTTCACAGTTCCTTTTATTCAGTTTCAAAAAAACACCTGTGCCATAACGGGCACGCTCCATCAAAGATGGGCATTGTAGAGTAGTTCCATCGGAACTCAGCTTATTATATCATTTTCTGCGGAATTTGTCAAGGTGCGAAATATGATTCGTTTTGCCGATAATGTAGTTCCCAGTCTCTAAAAACATTTGTCAAAACATTTGTCAAAGTGGATTTTTAATTTTGAATGTGTTGAAAATACTGGGTTTTTTGACGTGGTTCATGCGGTCTCCAAAACCGCGTGGCCTGGGGTTCGAGTCCCCCATGCGTCTTTTTTACCGGATCGGTGTTTTAATAAAGTGAAACGGCGTAAACGGAACGGTTTGAGCCGTTTTTGTTTCCGTAAACCGGGAGAAGAAACCATGGGCAATATTATTGACTTTTTTCGAGGGGTGTGGTATACTATTAAGTATGAGAAAAAATCGGTTCAGAAAGGAATCATACCTATGAGCAACATGGATCAGAAGTACGAGGCGTTGTTTACGCCTTGGAAAATTGGCAACGTGGAAATCAAAAACCGCATCGTGATGTGTCCTATGGGGGGGACGTCTCTGTTTGGTTGGTTTGAATTGACCGGTTGCCACTTTGATAAAGAAGCTGCAAAATTATTTCTGGAACGGGCAAACAACAACGTGGGGCTGATTATCCCCGGGATTGCTCCTTTGCGGGACACTTTTTGGGGAAAATGGCTTTGGCAGAACCCCAAAATGTTTGAAGATCTGAAAGACTTTATGGACGAAATTCATAAGACCGGTGCCAAGCTGTTTATTCAGCTGACGGCGGGAATGGGGCGGTCTTGGGCGATTACCGAATTGGTCGCACCCTTGCACAAAAACAAGATTACCCGTGCCATTGTTAAGCCCATCATTGACACTTCTCATGAATTGGCTTGTCCTTCTCCTCAAAAATCCCGTTGGGCACATGATATTGAATGCCCCGAAATGACCGTAGAACAGATTCACGAAATCATTGAAGCCTTTGCAAAAACCGCAAAATTGTGCAAAGAAGCCGGCGTTGACGGGGTGGAAGTTCACGCGGTGCACGAAGGATATTTGTTGGATCAGTTCGCCATTGAATTTTTCAACAAACGTACCGACGAATACGGCGGAAGTTTTGAAAATCGCTATCGCTTTGCCGCCGAGGTGGTAAAAGCCATCAAAGAATCCTGTGGGGAAGATTATCCCGTTTCTCTGCGGTATTCCGTAGAATCCAAAATGAAAGGATTCTGCGAAGGTGCCATGCCCGGAGAAGATTACGTAGAAGTGGGGCGGAATATGGAAGAATCCGAACGTGCCGCCAAGTATTTGCAGGATGCCGGATACGATATGCTTAATGCGGACAATGGTACCTACGACTCTTGGTATTGGGCTCATCCCCCCATGTACATGCCGGAAAACTGCAACCTGGAAGACGTGGCTCACATTAAGAAATTTGTGGATATTCCTGTAGTTTGTGCCGGTCGAATGGATATGGAAACCGGTGCGAAAGCCGTGGCGGAAGGTCGCATCGACGGGGTGGGTGTTGCCCGTCAGTTCTTGGTAGACCCTGCCTGGATTACCAAGATGATTGAAGATCGCCTGGAAGACATTAAACCTTGTATTTGCTGTCATTCCGGCTGTTTCAACTTCTCCTCTTCCAAGGGTCATGCAAATACCCAGGATTTGACCGACACCATGGGACTTGCCCGGTGTGCTTTGAATCCCGAAACCATGCAGTCCAAGAAATATCGGGTTGCTCCCGCGAAAAAATCCAAGAAGATTGCCGTGATCGGCGGCGGAATCGGTGGGATGGAAGCCGCAATTTTGTGTGCAAAACGCGGTCATAAGGTAACTTTGTATGAAAAGAGCGATAAGCTGGGCGGTGTGTTTATTGCCGCTGCTGCACCTTCCTTTAAAGAAAAGGATAAGGATTTGATCGCTTGGTATATCCGAGAACTGTCCAAACAACCCATCGAAGTGAAGATGAACACGGAAGTAACCGACCTGAAATCTCTGGATGCGGACGAAATTATCGTTGCTACCGGGGCGGTTGCGAAAAATATCCCTGTCAAGGGTGCGGATACCGCCGTAGAAGCGGTGGATTATCTTTTGGGGAACAAGACCGTGGGCGAAAACGTCGTTGTTGTGGGCGGCGGTTTGACCGGTTGTGAAATTGCCTACGATCTGTACCTCAACGGCAAAAAGCCCGTCCTTGTGGAAATGCAGGACGACCTGATTGTCGGTAAGGGAATTTGCCTTGCAAATACCAGCTTTTTGCGGGATTTCTTTAAGACCAACAAAGTTCCCGTTTATTTGGAAACCGCCCTGTGTGAAATCGGGGACGGCTCCGTTACTTTGAAAGACAAAGAAGGCAAAATTTTCACCGTGGATACCGATTCGGTCATTCTGTCGGTGGGATATAACCCCGCTCCTGTAGCCAACAAATCCAAGCACGTTCACGTCATCGGCGATGCCGCCAAAGTAGGCAACCTGCGGACGGTCATCTGGGGTGCTTGGGATGTTGCGATGAAACTTTGATTTTGAAGAAAAAAGAAAGGGTTTTATTATGATTCTTACCAAAGAACAACAGGCGATTTTGGACGGCGAACAAGGGGAAACTCTTGCCAAAGTCATGAAAACGCTGGTGATGTACGGCGACGCTTTCCAAGCGGAAAAATTGGTCCCCATCACCTCGAAATACAATCATTTGGTTACTTCTTTCGGCTTGAAAGTTATGTCTCCGGTCTATGATTTAATGCAACAAATTTTGGATGCAGGCGTCTCTTCCGGACAGAAATTTTCCGTAGACCCCCGCCCCATTGACAAGAACGTTCCCGCGAATTTCCTGCAGAATTTGGTCTTTAACAAGTTCATGTATTGCAAGCAGAGTTTCTATGAAGATCAGTTGAATCAACTGGGCTTGATGAGCGAAGACGCCTTTACCTGTACCTGTTATATGGACGAAGTGGGCAACAAACCGCAAAAGGGCGAAATTCTGTCCTGGGCAGAATCCAGTGCGGTGGTTTATGCAAACTCCGTTCTTGGTGCCAGATGCAACCGGAACTCCGGGATTATTGATATCATGGGTTCCATCGTGGGCTACGTCCCCTATTTCGGCCTTTTGACCGACGAGGGGCGGAAAGCCACTTGGGTGGTCAAGGTGCAGACCACCAAGAAGCCCGAAGCACAACTTCTCGGCTCTGCCATTGGCATGAAAGTCATGGAAGACGTTCCCTATGTGGTTGGCTTGGATGCTTGGATCGGCAACGAATTGAACGATTCTGCTTGTGCTTACCTGAAAGATTTTGGGGCTGCTACCGCCTCCAACGGGGCTGTGGGTCTGTATCACATCGCAAACCTTACTCCCGAAGCCGTGGAACAGGGAGAAAGCCTGATTTGTGAGGGTGCAAAGGAATATATTATCGACGATGCGGAACTGGAACGGGTGCAGAAAAACTATCCCGTCATCTGGAAAAAACCCGACGCTACCCCCAAGCTTTGCTTTGTGGGTTGCCCCCATTTGTCCCTGGAACAGTTGAAGACCTGGACGGTCAATCTGGAAGCTGCGTTGCAACAAAACGGCAAAAAGAAAGTGACCATTCCCACCGTCTTTACCGCGGCTCCTGCCGTGCTTCGTGCCTTTAACGAAACCGAATACGCCCCTCGCCTGAAAGCCACCGGCGTTATCACTTCGTATATCTGCCCCCTGATGTATATGAACAATCCTCTTTGTAAGAAGATGCCGGTTATCACGTCTTCCAACAAATTGCGTACCTACACCAGTGCAAGGTATTACACCGACGGAGAAATTCTCCAAACCATCACAGGAGGGAAGAAAGCATGAAACAGTTTCAAGGAAGAGTCGTAACTCCCGGACAGGTCACCGCGGAAGCGGTCGTCACCACCGAAGGGTTCAACACCCTCGCTTCGTTCCAAATGGCGTTGCAGTTTGGGGATAAAGAAGTAAAATGCGGAGACCAGAGCAATCGCCAACTGTACGGAAAATCCCTGTTGGGTAAGGCTTTGTGCCTGCCTCAAACCATTGGTTCCACGACCGGGGGCTTGGTTTTGTATTGTGCTTGTTCTCTGAAGAAAAATCCTGCTTGTATGTTGTTTTCCGGACCCATAGACTCTCTGGCGGCTGCCGGGGCAGTTTTGGCAGATGTCTGGGTGGACGGCGTGACTATGCCCGTAGTGGATTGTTTGGGGGATGAGTTTCTCAACTACGTAAAGGACGGCATGGAAATTACTGTAAAAGACGGCGGAATCGTGGAAGTGAACGGTTAATTTTAATCTGTATAACGCTCTGTTTCAGCCCGAAACACAGTTTGTAAAAGAAAAGTAATCTTTGGAATCTGCTCTTTCTCTTGACAGGGATAGAGCAGATTTTTTTGCTTCTTTTATGATCAACATGTGGTTTTTGAAATTACAAATGCAAAAAAACAAAAAACGGGAATATACCAAAAAAAGGTGCCAAAGGGAGAGAGTGGCAATTTGCACAAAAGAAAATCAAGAAATCGAAACATTTTTTTTACTTTTTCATGAACTCTCTTGACTTTTTTCTCTCTCGCGTGCTATAATTGATGCATAAATATAAGATTGACCTTATTAATTATAAAAGAACACACAAACAGGAGAGAGACTATGAAAAAGAGAGTGGCCCTAATTTGTTCCATCGCTATGGTGCTGATTGCAATCGGCTGCGTCGTTGCGATCCCCAACTTTGCGGACGTTTCGCTGCACGCGACAGAGGCCGGAAGTATCACCTTCGAGGAACCTTCCGACACTTCCCATATCATTCAGGATACGGATGCGACCGATGGGGCGGCTACTTCGTATGATGTGGACGATGGGTCCAGTTCCTACAACGCGCAAACCGACCAGATTGTCATGAACAACGACGACAGCCTGACCCCCGACAACTTGGGCGAAGGTTCTGCCATCGTGATTGTGGACGGAACCGGTACGAACCGACTTCCCCTCGGGACAGCCCATCAATATCCCGATGCCACCGCTCCTGTTTTGTCGATTGACGTTCAGGGGAACGTTACGGTGTTGGCTTCCTTGGAAGTGCAGAGCATTTCTTCCGAAGCGGGTTTGGCTTTGACCATTCCTGCGGATGTAACGGTCACCGCCCAATCGGTTACCGCCGTAGAAGACATTTCCATTTCCGGTGCCGGCACGCTGACTGTCAACGGAACCGGTATTTCTTCCGAAGGTGGGGTTACCATTGAGGGGGTATCGGTCTCCGCTTCGTCGATTTATGGGACGGGAGATGTTTCCATTTCCGGTGCCGGCACGTTGGCTGTCAACGGAACCGGCATTTCTTCCCAGGGTGCGATTTCCCTTAACGGTGTTTCCGGTACCGTAGTATCTACGGAAAACGGCATTTCCGGTTCTTCGGTTGCAATCACCGGCGGGGACTTGACGGTTTCTACGGTGAACGGTGGACTTGTTTCTTCTACCGCCATTTCTATTTCCGGCGGAACGGTAACGGCATCGGCAACGAACGGCGGTGCTATCGTTGCTGCTCAATCCGTGACGATTTCCAATGCAACGGTGAATTTGGGTTCCCAGTCCGATAGAACTTTCCAGGGAATTTCTGCGGGCGAAGACATAACTGTTTCGGAAAATTCTCAAGTTACCATTTATTCTTTCGCCGATGGTGTGGAAAGTAAAGACGGCGAGGTTTCTATCTCTGCTACCGTTACCGTGGATACGGCGATGGGATTCGGCATAAAGGCACCTTCCCTGACGATGGAAAGCGGGACTCTCTACGTTACTGTCGGAACAAATGGAACAGGGGAAGCCCTCCAAGTTCTTGGAGCCGGCGGATTGAACCTTTTGGGCGGGGAAACGGTTGTTACCACCCATGGGGAAGTTTCTTCTATCAGTCTGAGCCACGGTTTGTTTGCACTTTCCGGATCTGCAAAACTTTCCGTTTATCATCTGGGGGCTTCCAATGGTGGAGCAATCACCAGTAGTTCCGGAAACTTCAGCGTTTCGGACAATGCAAAAGTTTATCTTTATCATCAATCTACCCGGGGTATTCAGCTTTCCTCCGGTGCATTGAATGTTTCTGGCGGACAGTTGGAAATTTATTCTGCTTCCGAAAGCGGCATTCCCTTGGGCGGTGCTGCTTCTTATAGCTTTACCGGAGGCGTGGTTCTGTTCCATGCTCCCAACAAAGCAATTCTAGATACCGATGTAATCGGCACCATAGAAAATGCATATTTTGTAGGGAATACCGGTATTCGTACCTTTACCGCACCTGCAGACGCCACCACGGCCTATGACCGTGCCTGGGACGATGCAAGTAATTCCACTTGGATGTATTGGTCTGAAAAAGCTTCGTACCAATATTATAACAATAAGGTAGACAACTATCCCGGCGTTTTGATGTCCAAGGACGAAAGCTACGTCTTTACCGCACCTCTTGCCACCGACCACAATGAACATCTTTTGGTGGGGCAAGATGTCTTTGACGGATCTGCGGAGACCTTGGCCAAGAATGCCGTCCGGAAATTTTCCACGGCTCCCGTAATCGAATTTGCAGATGTGGAAGATAAATATGCCGGCGTTTCCTGGGACTTCAACGGGGAATACGGCTTGAACTTTGAATACATCAAAGAAGATGACGATGCCGAGGGACGATGGTTTGTTGTAGGCAACAACGAAAAACCCGCCGTGGTTCAAGTGATCAACGAAGGGGACGTGAAGATTCTCGTTGATCTCCGCTATTCGGAAAACGAAGAGTCTGCTTTGTTCGGAGATTTCGACGTTTCTTGGGCTACTACTCTGGGCGGTGTTCCTGCGACGAAACATTCTTCCGGAGACGGCTATTTGTTAAGCAAGAGCAACGCTCTTAACTTTACGCTGAACATTACCGGCGAACCCCAGGAAGAAATGAACGGCGTGGTTGCAGGAACCTTGACCATTTACCTGGCCACGTTCATGGAATACGACAAAAATATAGATCATACGATTCTTGCTGCAAATGCCGCAACGGGTACCGTTGAAATTTACGATTTGGACGATCTTTTGACTCGGATTGATTTTAATAACTTGGATCGATACAGAAAGCCTGACGGTTCTTATGAGTTGGTCGTGAATGATATTACCGAATTCCGTGACAGTACTCGCTACAGCACAAAGTTGATGTCTTGGAATGGAAGAGAAGAAGTACAGTTCAGTGGTATTGACGATTCTCTGACCGCCGCTAAGATGCGGAAGGTGAAAAACGATAAGTGGGCATCCGGCGAAGGGAAGACGATGCTTGTTACAACGTCTTCCAATAGTATGGGTGATATTTGTATCTTTTTCGTTAATGATGAAACCGGGGAAATTACCGCTTCTTATAAGTTCTGGGCAATTGAAACCAACGGGGACGGTCCTCATGATTTGGAAATCCTTCCCAACGGGGATTTGATTATTGCGACGACCAACGGAAAGTATTTGCTATATATTCGGTTGTCTCAAATGCAAAGTATTCCTTCTCACCCGTCTGCTTCAAATCGCGTGAATTTGTTTACGAGTTATTCTAATTACGTAACAAAATTGAACGTAACCGACGGTTCTGACGGTGCTCACGGTGTTTGTTATGTTCCCGGGGAAAACGGGCAAGTGGGTTATCTGTGGGTCTTGTCGGATAATCGCATCAGCAAAGTAAATATTGTAAATTACGGCAAGGAAAATACCAGCTTGGAATACTCCGGAGAGGTATGTAGTTTTTCGAACTATGACGATAAGGGGCACGCTCTTACTCCCATTCTCGGGGCTGAGGGATTGTTTACTTTCTCTGCGCATAGCAATGTTTGGATTTTTGATTCTGTCAACATGAAAATTCTTCCCATGGATGATATTTATCAATGTGATAAAGATAACGGAATTTGTGGCAGTGAAGATAATGTTGGCAACGTAAAAGGTATCGTCTATTTTGAAGATGGTACCGCAGTAATGCTTCCTGCTGGTTATAACGTTCAGGGGACTTCCAGTAGTACTGTTACGCAAAACCATAGTTCCGGATTCCACATCGTTGTGTGGGTTGACGGTGTTCCCGTTCATATTAAGATTGCGGACAGAAGTCAAACTGCAGGGTTCTACAAAGTATTCCCCTATAGCAATAATTATCAATAATCGGTTTCTCTGCCTCCGGTTTGGGGGCGGGGAGCCTAATAAAAATAATTGAAGGAGTTTCCTATGGGTGTTTCTTCCAAAGTGGCAGGAAGAACGATTGCCACAAGTACCATTATCATTATTATTTTATTGCTCATTCTGATTCTTTTGTTCGGAGCTGTCAGCATTTGGGCGTTGTTCTTCCGGGATAATTCTCCCGTGGTGGACGAAGGCCCCGGGATTCTTGCCCCCGACTATGCCCCTATGGATACGGACACCAACGCAACGGATATCGAAAACGATAGCACCGATAAGTTGGACGCGCCCGAAGGGGGGAGTGCGGTGGGGATGAACTGGTCCCCCAACGTTGTGGTGGACTTGTCTGAAAAGACCATCGTTTTGATGTTCCAGAACCCCGGACGTTCTTTGAATAACATGGTGTTGCAGATTGCCGTTCAAGATACCCTGTTGGCACAGTCGGATCTGTTGATTCCCGGCAAAATGCTCACCAAAATGCCCCTGAAAGAAGAAGCTATCTCCCAATTGCAAGTAGGGGGATATAACGGAAAGTTTATTGCTAGTTTCTATAACCCGAATACCGGGGAAAAGAATATGGTAGACTCTGAAATTGCCGTCACCATTACCGTGGTGGAATAAAATTTTGAGAACACAATAGAAGAGGGAATGACGATATCTCTTTTTCACAGTGATCGCAATATTGTTTCCCTTTCCTATTCTGTACTATAAAAAAAGAAAACTCAACAAAAAAGAGGAGATTTTATCATGAAAAAAGTATTTGCATTGATTCTGACCCTCGCACTGATCGCTTCCATGGCAGTTGCTTCTTTTGCAGCTGTTACAACCAATGCTTCTCCCGATGCATTTGACGAGGAAAAAGAACTGACGGTTGAAATCGCAGAACTGATTGCTGCTGATACCGTTTACGCTGTTGTCGTTGCTTGGGATAGCGACCTCGTCTTCAACTACAAACTGGGTGCCGTTGGTTCCTGGGATGCTGACAACCATCAGTACATCGATACCGACGCTGCTGATTGGACTGACAACGACGTTACCATCACTGTCACCAACCACTCTAACGCCGACATCACCGCTGCTGTAACCGTTGTAAACAAGAATAACGGTACCGCTACCGTTGCTTGCGACAAAGCCGGTGCTCAGAAGATCGACAAGGCCGTTGAAGGTTCTGAATTCGATTCTGCTGATGCCGAAACCTTCACCCTGACTGCTTCCGGTGCTCCCGCTTCTTCTGCTGCAATTGCCGACGTTACCGTTGATATCGCTGCATACGTTGTCTCTGAATAATTTGTCTTAAGAGGGGACCATTTAAGACTGTTTGAAGCAAATTTGCGATCGCTGTGAATGGAATCATGCCGATTCGGGGGGAGCGACCTTCCCCTCGAATTGACCTCTGATCTGCATTCGTTCCATGGAACGGATGGAGATGAGAGCTTTTGATAAGATTTGATGATTCGATTTTATATAAATCCCGAAAGGAAGTGTTTTATTCCGTGAATAAAATCCAGCAAAAACGGTTGATTATGATCTTGGCGGGCGTGTGTGCCGTGTTTTTGATCGCCATGTGTGTTATCCTTGCTGTTTCCAGTCGGGAACCGGAACCTTTGCCTTTTTCTCCCCCGGAATTTGATTCCGCCGCCGTTGACGGTGTTCCCTCTGTCCCGGATGAATTGGGTTGGAATGAAATTTACAAAGACGGAATGTCCTTCCGCTCGTCTGTTTGCGGGGTCATCCGCATTAGCGATAATCGGGCGAAGATTTATTTTACCAACTATGAAGAAAACACCCTGTGGCTGAAAATTCGGGTCTTGGATTCCAAAGGAAATGTTTTAGGGGAAACGGGACTGATCAAGCCCGGACAATACCTTCCCGAAATTACCTTTAACAAGCTTCCTAAAAACGGCGAGAAAATCATGATGCGATTGATGTCCTACGTCCCGGAAACCTATCATAGCGGCGGTGCGGTATCTCTTTCCACCGTGGCAATCTTGGAGGGCAAATAATGAAAAAGATTGTAATGGTCTTTCTTGGGGTTCTTTTCTTGTTGTCGGTTGCCTTTCCGCTGTATGGGGAAGTGATTACCGACGTTCCCGGTGTGTCTTCCAAAACCTTAATGGTGGAAATTGAAACGGTTTCTCCCGGTCTTTCCGCTCCGGTAAAAGACGGGGTTGGCGAGGGGACACTCTCCGATGACACGGGATTTAAAGCAGAAAATTTGCCGGAAAAAGCCACGACCATTCAAGTTATTGTTGTGGACGAAACGGAGCAGGAAGCCCAGAACTGGATTCAGTCTAATGTTGGCGGAAAGGGTACGGCAATCTATAAGACCTACCACGTAACTGCCGAAGACGAAAACGGGAACGCCGTTTCCCACGAAGGGGCAAAAGTTACCTTGCAGCTCCCGGCGGATTTCTCCGGACAGAGTGTTACCATCTGCTTCTTGGATACCGACGGAACGACAAAGGCGATTTCCGCAAGTGTAGTGAACGGAAAAGTTTCCTTTACCTCCACCGGGGCTCCTTATTACGTGTTATGCACCACCTACAAGAACCCCAGTACGGCAGACCGGCTCATTGTTCCGTTTTGCTCTATGGCGGCGATGTCTCTGTCTGTTCTCGGGTTGGTATTGATGCTTCGCAGAAGACAAGTGCAAAAATAAAAGAGAATAAGAAAGACCACTGCATTTTGCAGTGGTCTTTTTCTATGGTTTTTATCTTACTCTTCGTCTTCGTCGATGTATTCATCGGCATCGTAGTCGGTGGAGTAATAGTCGTCCAAGGCTTGTTGGGCTTCTTTTTCCAGGCGACGCTGTTTCAGTTTGCGAACCAACAACGCAACGCCAACCAAAAGGGCGATTCCCGCCAACGCAACCGAAACAATCAGAGCAATCCGTTTTCCTTTTCCCGACGATTCTTGGGGTGCGGTGTTTTTCTTCCCGAACAGGTCGAAAAATCCTTTTATTTTTACCATTGCTTCCAAAAATTTCACTAAAACAGCCTCCTTTGTCAAAATTTGTTGTGTGTGAAAGGGTCTTCTTTATTATAATCCAAAAAAATGCGTAACGCAAGACCTTGTTACAAAAAAGTCCCAATTTTAAGAAAACTTTAAGGATTTAATCCTTGGATTTGTAGTACAAAAGACAGTGGCAGTATCCCTCAAAGTCCGGGTCTGCCATTTGTTCCCGAAATTCCTTGCAAATGCATTTGTTTTCTTCGGTCCGTGCCAAGCGGCAGGGACAATAGCCCCCCTTTGCCGCAAGCCCCTCTTTAATTTGAGCTACAAGTTCTTTGTCGTCGTTGAAACGAATCGCCATGGCAAGCTCCTTTTATTCTTTCTTCATTCCAGCCCATAAAAACACGATAATTTGAGCCGGAACTCCGATAACGAAGATTAACCAGATGTTCAAATGTGCCAGGAAATACACCGCAAAAAAAGCACACGCCAACAGAGACCAAATCAGCACCGATACGGTGGTAAAAAGCCAGCGTTTTCCCCACCAGAGGGCACTAAAGACCAACATAACGACACAACACACCGGCACCGCTGCCAAAAAAGTGACCCAAGACCAGGCGGTAACCGATTCCAAAAAGCCCAAAGAAAAATAAACGATGGAGGCGATCAGCCACACCGTCACGGCGGACATTCCCGTAATCATCGCTCGATTCCGGCGTTTCCGCTTGGAAATGGGTACCGAGATGGGATTATGGTCTGTGACCAAAAGATAGTCTACCGATACTTCAAACAGGTCGGCGATTTGCTTCAGGATCACAACGTCGGGGAGGGATTCTCCCCGTTCCCACTTGGAAACGGCTTTGTCGGAATAATTCAGGCGTCCGGCAAGTTCCAGTTGGGTCCAGCCTTTTTTCTTTCGCAAGGCAGATAAATTTGCGGCGAAAATTGGTTTTAAGTCTTCCATGGTCAATGGCTCCTTTGATGTTTGCAGAGGTCTACTGTAGGTAGACCTTTCAGTAATAATGTCTATTTAAAAGAAAACGTGCTGTTTCAAAGAGGGGTTTCTGTCCCCGTGCAAAAAATCAATCGTCCCCAATCGACGGCTTTTTTACAGGGTTGGCGTCCTGTTTTTCTTTATTATATCACAAAAAACAGGCTTTGTCAAGAATTCTACCGACGGTAGAATGCCTTCTTTTCCACTCTACCGGAGGTGCGAGAAAAGGTAGACGGAAAAAAGTGTGGGGTAGGTTGCTTTTTCCCTAAAATCAGGGTACAATAATAAAGATGAATATATTAAAGGAGACGGTTATGAGTCAATACGTATTAAGTTGCTGCTCTACGGCGGATTTGTCCCGGGAACATTTTGAACGCCGGAATATCGAATACATCTGTTTTCATTACTTTTTGAACGGAACCCAATATCCTGACGATTTGGGGCAAACGATTTCTTTTGCGGATTTTTATAAGGCGATGGAAGATGGGGCGGAAACCAAGACCTCCCAGATCAACGCCACAGAATATTTGGCATACTTTACCAAGTTTTTGGAACAGGGCAAGGATATTCTCCATATTTCCCTGTCCTCGGGGTTGTCCGGATCGGTGCAGTCCGCTAATATTGCCGCCGAAATGGCACGGGAACAGTTCCCCGACCGACGGATCGAAATCGTCGACTCCCTTGCCGCTGCCTCCGGATACGGACTTTTGATGGACCGGCTGGCAGATTTGCGGGACGAGGGGTATTCCCTTGACGAATTAAAAGCCTGGGCAGAAGCAAACCGCAAAAAAATGCACCATTGGTTCTTTACCACCGATTTAACCTACTTCGTCCGGGGGGGAAGAGTTTCCAAGGTTTCCGGATTTGTGGGGGGTGCCTTGAATCTTTGCCCGCTTCTGAACGTCAGCAACGAGGGGAAATTGGTTGCCCGGAAAAAATGTATCGGCAAGAAAAAAGTCATCGCCGAAATCGTTGCCCGCATGGTGGAAGGGGCGGAAGATCGGCTGGACTACAAGGGAAAATGCTATCTTTGCCATTCCGCTTGCTACGACGATGCGAAAGCCGTGGCGGATTTGATTGAAGCCAAATTCCCGCAATTGGACGGCAAACCTCAAATTTACGATATCGGAACCACCATCGGAAGCCATACCGGTCCCGGGACTGTTGCTCTCTTTTTCTGGGGCGACGAACGGGTGAATTGAAGATGAAGATGAAAAACCGGCGGAAGTGTTCCGCCGGTTTTTTGATTTGCTTTTTATAAAACGATGGCATCGTGTAAAAAATCCAACAACAGGAGTGCGGGCAAAGACAAAACGCACCACAGGGCAGAGAAAAAGGGGCAAATTTGTCCCAAAACATTGCCCTTTACGTGGGAATAGTCCCAAACGTTCATGCCGAATTTCAGGTTGACGGTACAGCCGAAGGCAAACTCTACTCCGGTGATGATTCCTGCCCCCAAAAGACACTTGAAAATTAAGGGCAGGGCAAAAAATACGCCGTTGCAAAGGAATTGTAATAACACGGTACAAAGACCTCCTGCCAAAAACATGGACCAATGGGTTCGCCGTCGCCACCATAATTCTAAGGTTTGATAGAGCGTTCCCCCCAAGAAAAAAGCAAAGGTATAAAAAATTCCTTCCATAAAAAAGCACCGTCCTTCGGCAATAGTATGCCCCAAGGACGGTGTTTTATTGTTTTTTCTTAAGTTCTGCGGAGATTTACCCCCAAAATTCCACCCAACATTCCCCCGGGCAATTCCATCGCCAGGTAGAGGAGCGCGGAAAGGGAAAATTCTCCAAAGAAAAGGATCGCCAAACTGTGGAGGATTCCAAAGGCAGCCCCGGTGCAAAGTCCCAGGAGAAGACCGTTTTCTTTCCCGGAAAGTCCGGAAATGCATCCCCCTGCTACCGTGGACAACAACACCGAAAGGTGGGTCATCAGGGGCAAAACTCCGTTGGGAACGCCCAGGGCGAGAAGCCCGGAAAACAGAAGGGCGGTCACGACCCCGCAAAGCAGGGCGACGCCCAACCCCAAAAGGGTGGATTTCCCTAAACGAGATAGGGTGTTTGGCGATTGTTCCATAGAATCTCCTCCGGACAAAGTCTGTATGGTTTACAGTATGCGCCGAAGAAGAAAAACAGAACCGAACTTATTCGGAAATGGTGTCTTTGGACTGAATTGCCCACTTGTGAATGGTCAGACGGTCGTTGTTTGCACCGGTTTCGATAACGTACATGGCACCGTCGTCTTTAATCTGGCGAACGGTTCCTACGATCCCGCCGATGGTGGTGACCTGGTCGCCCACTTCGATGGAAGAACGCATTTTTTCGGTTTCTTTCTGCTGTTTCTTCTGGGGACGGATCAGGAAAAAGTAGAACACAACGATGATCAGAGCGAACATCCCGATGGAGGGAAGGTAACTCAAGATCGCCTGTCCGGCGGTGACTTCCGAGGGAGCGTCCGTGGCTACGTCGCTGGCAAGGAGCATCAATTTTGCAAGATTCATTGGTATTTACCTCCAATTTTTTTAATTCAATATAATAATACTTATTATATGTACTAACTGTAAGATTTCAAGGGCGAAAATGGAAAGTTTTTCTAAACTGTGTTTTAAAATCAGATACGAACGCCGTAAATTTCCCGTTTTTCCCGGTAGAACGATTCAAAGGTTCCGTTGTCCAGATGGAAGCGGATATCTTCCATCAATTTATTGTAGAACCGCAGATTATGAGCCACCACCAATCTCGCTCCCAGCATTTCGTCTGCCTTGATTAGGTGACGGATGTAGGCACGGGAAAAGGTTTTGCAGGTGGGACAGTCGCAGTTTTCATCAATGGGCGAATCGTCGTTTTTATATTTTTCGTTGTTAATGTTAATAATTCCTTTCGAGGTGAACAAATGACCGTGCCGAGCATTTCTCGAGGGCATGACGCAGTCGAAAAAGTCCACGCCCCGATGGACCGCTTCCAAAATGTTGACCGGCGTTCCCACTCCCATCAAATACCGGGGCTTGTCTTTGGGCATAAAGGGTTCCACCGCTTCAATAACCCGGTACATTTCCGGGGCGGGTTCTCCCACCGCAAGCCCACCGATGGCGTAGCCGTCTAACCCCAATTCGGCGATTTGCTTCATGTGTTTTATCCGCAGATCTTCGTAGGTGCAGCCCTGGTTGATGCCGAAGAGCATCTGGTTTTTGTTGATGGTTTCCGGCAGAGCATTGAGACGATCCATTTCGTTTTTGCATCGAACCAGCCAACGGAAGGTTCGTTCGCAGGAACGCTTGGCGTAGTCGTATTCTGCGGGGTTTTCAACGCATTCGTCAAAGGCCATGGCGATGGTAGATGCCAAATTCGATTGAATCCGCATACTTTCTTCGGGACCCATAAAAATCCGATGCCCGTCCAGATGGGAGGCAAAGGTGACCCCCTCTTCGCTGATCTTCCGCAAAGACGACAGGGAAAAGACCTGGAACCCGCCGCTGTCGGTGAGAATGGGCTTGTCCCAACAGGTAAATTTGTGCAATCCCCCTTGGGCGGCGACGATATCGTCGCCCGGACGCAGATGGAGATGGTAGGTGTTGCACAACAAAACCTGGGTGCCTAACTGTTGCAGGTCCGGGGCAGAAAGTCCCCCCTTGATGGCGGCGGCGGTGCCTACGTTCATAAACACCGGTGTTTCGATGGTTCCGTGAACGGTCTCAAACCGTCCCCGACGGGCAGCCCCTTCGGTTTTCAGTAAAGTAAACATTTTTGAATCCTTTCTACAGGGAAAACAGCCCTGCGAACGTGAGAAGTCAGCGACGGAACGCCGTCCCCTTCATTTTGTTTTCCATTCCGTTCCTTAATTTTGCACTTTGCATTTTTCATTTACTTCAGGAACATGGCGTCTCCAAAGGAGAAAAAGCGATATTTTTCTTCTACCGCGTGTTGATAGGCGTTCAGCACGTATTCCCGCTTGGAAAAAGCGGAAATTAACATAATTAGGGTGCTTTCCGGCAGATGGAAGTTGGTAATCAGCCGGTCGATGACCGCAAATTCAAAGCCGGGGTAAATGAAAATGTCCGTATCTCCACTCATGGCGGTCAAGGGCAACCCGTTCTGCCCCGCCGTTTCCAAAACCCGGGTAGCAGTGGTGCCTACGGCGGTGACCCGACCTCCGGCGGCTTTGGTTTGGTTGATTAAATCCGCGGTTGCTTGGGGCAAAATGTAGTATTCCGAGTGCATTTTATGGGTGGTGGGGTCTTCCACTTTGACCGGGCGGAAGGTTCCCAAACCCACGTGCAGGGTCACGTAGCCGATCTTGACCCCTTTTTGCTTTAACTGTTCCAATAATTCCGGGGTGAAATGAAGCCCGGCGGTGGGAGCGGCAACCGATCCCTCTTCTTTGGAATAAACGGTTTGATACCGTTCGGAATCTTGTAATTTTTCGTGAATATAGGGGGGCAGAGGGACTTCCCCCAAGGCTTTCAGTTGTTCGGTCACGTCTCCGCCGTTGTTAGAGGCAAAGGAAATGACCCGGTTTCCGTCTTCCAAAACGTCGGTAACGGTGGCGGTAAGGTCCCCGAGCAAAAGCACCTGTCCCTCCCGGGCGTTACGTCCCGGCTTAACCAAGCATTCCCAGCGATCGTGGGCATGGGGGCGGAGCAGAAAAATTTCCACTGCCCCTCCCGTGGGGCGTTTTGCCTGTAATCGGGCGGGAATGACCCGGGAATCGTTCACGATCAGGCAATCTCCCGGCTGAAAATAATCCAGTACGTCCCCGAAGGTACGGTCTTGATATTCCCCGGTCTTCCGGTCTAAAACCAAAAGCCGGCTGGCGTCCCGCCGCTGTAGGGGGGTCTGGGCAATCAATTCTTCCGGCAAATGGTAGGAAAAATCCGATAATTTCATGTTGCAATCCTCTAAATAGTCATATATATTACAGTATAACATATTTTTAAGGGAATTGCAAGAGGGGGAGAGAAATGCAGAATGCAAAATAGGGAAGGTCTCTTTTATTCCGTTTCGTCCCCCTCATTTGCCCCTTTGCCTTTTGCATTTTGCATTCTATAGCCTATCCCAACGCCACGTCCAATGCCATCATTAGGGAAAATCCAATGCCGAAAAAGATGGTGCCGATGTTGGCATTGTCTCCCTCTGCCATTTCGGGAATCAATTCTTCCACCACCACAAAAAGCATTGCCCCCGCCGCAAAGGAGAGGAGGGTGGGGAGTGCCGGGGTAATCAATCCCGCCGCCAACAGGGTCAAAGCCGCCCCGATGGGTTCTACGATGCCAGATAAGGTTCCCAGGAAAAACGCCTTGGATTTTTTCATGCCCTCTCCCCGCAAGGGCATGGAAATGATGCTTCCCTCGGGAAAATTTTGCAGAGCAATTCCCACCGCCAACGCCGATACCGTTGCCCCGGTAATGCCTGGTTCTCCTTGCAGCCACCCCGCCAAAACTACGCCGATTGCCATTCCCTCCGGCAGATTATGTAGGGTTACCGCAAGGACCAATTTATTGGAACGTTTCAGGTTGCTTTCCGGACCTTCCGTTACGCCGTTCGCCAGGTGAAAATGAGGAATGATTCGGTCTAACAACAGTAAAAACCCGAACCCGAGCCACAGTCCGCCTACCCCGGGCAAAAAGGCGAAATTTCCCAGAGAATCCGACTGTTCCATGGCGGGAATCAGCAAACTCCAAACCGTTGCCGCCGTCATCACCCCTGCCGCAAACCCCGTCAATCCCCGCCGGAGGGAGGCGTTCATCTGGCGGTTCATAAAAAACACGCAACCCGCCCCCATCGCCGTTCCCAAAAAGGGAAGGAGCAGTCCGTAAATCAATTCCATACAAGACCTCCTTTCGGTCTACCACAGAATATGCGGAACCCCCAAGGCGGGTTCGGAATAAGATAGAACAGAATTTGAAGGCAGGGAGGCTTTTAAATATGAAATCTCCGATTTTCCGAGGGAGTGCCACCGCCCTTGTCACCCCCTTTGGGACCGACGGTTCCATTGATTTTGAAACTTTGGGCAGACTCATCGACGCCCAGCTCTCCGGCGGCACCGATGCCTTGGTCGTCTGCGGAACCACGGGGGAAAGTGCCACGATGACCGAGAAAGAAAAACTGTCGGTGATGGAATATTCCCTGGGGAAAACCAATGGAAAAATTCCGGTGATCGCCGGCACGGGAACCAACGACACCGCCCGTTCCGTTTCCTTAACAAAGCAAGCGAAAAGCCTTGGAATTGACGGCATTTTAGCGGTTTGCCCCTATTATAACAAGCCGGGGCAGGACGGAATCTTAAAACACTATCTTGCCCTGGCGGAGTGTGGGACTCCGGTCCTCGTTTATAACGTTCCCGGAAGGACTGCCTCTGCCGCTTCCCCTGAAACGTTGAAAGAACTGTCCAAACACCCCAACATCGCCGGGCTGAAAGATGCGGGAGGATCGTTGCAATCAGCGGCGACGGTGCGACACCTGTGCGGGGATGCGTTGCCCTTGTATTCCGGGGACGACGGGTGTATCGTTCCCTTCTTATCCATCGGCGGAATCGGGGTCATTTCGGTTCTCTCTAACCTCTTTCCCCGCACGGTACATAGGTTGTGCGAAAAGTGGTTTTTGGGGGACATTGTGGGGGCGGCGGAAACCCAACTTGCCATTCTGCCCTTGGTGGGGGCGTTGTTTTCCCGTTCCAACCCCATTCCCGTAAAGGGTGCCTTGGAATATTTCGGTTATCCCGAGCAAATCCTACGGTTACCGTTGTGTTCTCTGGAATCCGCGGAAAAACAGAAATTATTTGCCCTATTATCTCAATGGGAGCGAGAAATTTAATTTCTGTGGGAAGGAGATTTTTATGAAATTTAATTTGGAAGAAACCGTCACCGGTGCCGACCTTTCTCCGGGACTTGTATTGTTAAAAGTTCCCAGAAATCAGTTTGTCGTTTTGTTGGAACGGTTGGAAGAGAATTCCATTCCCGTGGAGGGGCTTTTGGGAGATTTGGAGCAAGGAATGGCGGTGGTGCGGGGGGATCTTTCCCCATACGCGGAAGCCTTGCGATCCATTCCCGGTCTTGCGTTGGAGCCGGAGTATTTTCGCCTGACTCTGCGAGGGCATCGGCTTTATGGGGAAACGGGGCTTGGGAAACTATGGAATTCTCTGTTGGCAGACCGGGGCATCTCTCCGGTTTTGAGCGACGCTTCTTCCGGGGGAATTACCCAATATTTCCCCGAAGCTGCCCGGGAATTGGTGTTGACCTTGCTGAAAAGCACCTTTGGAATTTTGGCGGTATAAAATCTGAAAAACGGAAAGGACGCATCGGTGGGATGCGTCCTTTTTGCATATTCCCGGGAGGAAAAATCATAACTTTTTTTAACATCGGCTCATTTGCGGGGAATCAGCCCGGAAAAATCTGCCGAAATACCTTGCAATTTTTGACGAAGTATGGTATAATGTAGTCAATTGTGTCATGATTGTAAGAAAAACCATGGTCAGACAGGAGACACGGCTATGAAAAAATATGTGATTTTGGCGGATTTGACCTGCGATATTTCCGAGGAAATCCGTCAGTATTTCGGGGTGGAAGATTACATTCCCGGATACGTGAACATCGACGGAACCGAAATGAAGACCTACCTGGACTGGAGCCAGATTTCTCGGGAAGAATTTTATCGGAATCTGGAGAATAAAAACGTAAAAGTTACCTCTGCACCTCCCAATCTGGAAGAATACTGCGAAATTTTCTCCAAGTACGTCAAGGACGGATACGCGGTGTTGAGCATGTCCCTTTCTTCGCGAATTTCCGGCACGTACGGGCATTCCTGTGTTGCTGCCAATCGGGTGCGGGAACAATTCCCCGAAGCGGAGATCTATTGCTTCGACTCCTACCGCATGTCCGGGGGATTCGGGCTTTTGGTCTGCCATGCCCATCGGCTGAAGAACGAGGGCAAGACGTTGGAAGAAGTCATCGCCTGGTTGGAGGAAAACAAAAATCGGGTTCACCAAATGGGACCCATTGACGATCTGATTTTCGTCGCCCGCCGGGGACGGATCACCATGGGCAAGGCCATTATGGGGTCCTTTGCGGGGGTCAAGCCTATGGGGGACTGCAATTCCGACGGATACACCACCGTGCTGACCAAGGCAAAGGGAATCAAAAAGGCGTTGGATCTGACGGTGAAATACGTGAAAGAAACCGCCCGAGACATAGAAAACCAATTTGTGATCATTTCCCATTCCGACCGGGAACTGTACGCCAAGACCTTGAAAGATATGGTGAAAAAAGAGCTGAATCCCAAGAAAGTATTCGTAAGCGACGTATTTTCCGGTTGCGGAACCAACATCGGGCCGGGCATGATCGGGATTTATTATTTGGGCGACCCCATTTCCGAAGATCTGTCTGCGGAAAAAGAGGCGATGAACAAAGTTCTTGGAAAATAAAATTTTGTATTTGGAGACGTTATGATCTACAAAATCGACGGCAGAGAGTATCAGAATCTTTTAGATTACGGAATTCGGAATCTGGTGCTGTACTGCGATAAGGTCAACGAACTGAACGTGTTCCCCGTCCCCGACGGAGATACGGGAACCAACATGGTCCGTACCTTGCAAAACGGATATTCCGCCATCAACGGATTGACGGGGGAATTGTCGGAACTGTCCCAAAAATTCGCCAAAGCGGTGGTTTTTGGAGCAAGAGGCAATTCCGGGGTCATCGTATCTCAATTTTTCAAAGGATTTTCCGAATGTTTCTACGACCGCACCCACATTGACTGTTCCGCCTTCGTTTCCGCCCTGGAGCAAGGGGTGCAATCCGCCTACGGGGCGGTGTCCCATCCCGTGGAGGGAACCATTCTTACGGTGTTGCGGGAATCCACGGAATTCGTCCGGGGGGAAGTGGAAAAACAAAATTCTTCCGTGAAAAACATTAACGACGTGGTGGCTCTGTTCCTGGAACGGGCAAAATCGTCTTTGGAAAATACCCCCAACCTGTTGCCGATTCTCAAGTCCGCCGGGGTTGTGGACAGCGGCGGTGCGGGAATCATCTATCTGTTTGAGGGAATGGAAAAATACCTCAACGACCAGCCCGTAGCGGCTCCGATGGCAGAGGCGGAAGAAGCTTCGTTCGTGGACTATTCCCGGTTTGACCGGAGCAGTACTTTTGAATTTGGATATTGCACGGAGTTTTTGTTGCAGTGCCTGGATTCTGCCGAATCTTTGGACGTTGTCGCTTTCCGGGAGGAATTGCAGCGGCTGGGCGATTCGGTGGTGACGGTGGTGGAAGACGATAAAGTAAAAGCCCACGTTCACACCAATCGTCCCGAAGAAGTGTTGGCGTACGCCCATCGGTTTGGGGAATTTCTCACCATGAAAGTGGAAAATATGAGCGTTCAGCATTCCGAAATTGCCCGGACGGTGGAAATTTGCTCCCACGGTTCCTGCGGGGAGTTTGCCGTGGTTGCCGTCACCCAAGACGAGGTTTTGAAAAACCTCTTTTTGGACATGGGGGCGGACGTGGTTTTGTGGGGCGACAAGACCTGTCAGCCTTCCACCAAAGATTTCCTGAGAGCCTTTGAAACCACCGGAGCAAAGGAAATTTTCGTATTCCCCAACAGTAAAAATTCCAACCTCGCCGCCTTACAAGGGGGAGGAATGTATTCCCAGGGGACGGTGACGGTGTTTGAAACCAAATCCGTGGCGGAATGTTACGCGGCATTGTCCATGATGGACTTTGACGCTGACGATAAACCGGCTCTTGCAGACGAGATTCGGGAGATTATCCGCAACGTTTATACGGTGCTGATCACCCGGGCGGCGAAAGAGACCTCCTTTAACGGAACGCCCATTGGTTACGGCGATTTTCTTGCCCTTGCCGGGTCAGACCTTTTGGGGGTTGCCAAAGAACGGATTGCCGTGGCGGTCCGTGCCATGGAAACGGTTCTGCGGGAATCGGAGCGGGACACGGTCACCTTATTTGCGGGAAGAACCGTTCCCCGGGAAGAATTGGATTCGGTCTGTGCCTACGTGGAAAAACATTACCCCATGACCGATATCGACATTATTTCTGCGGAAAGCGACTCTTTTGATATGCTAATTTCTTTCGAATAAACAAAAAAGGATGGAAAAACTATGAGAACTCTCACCAAAAAGTGGCAGATTATCTTGTACGGCTGTGCCGGAATCGGGGTAAATATGCTCAACATTATCGTCGGGTCTTACCTTTGCTCCGCCCTGTTGCCCGGTGGGTTTGCGGAAAAAGACATTGGTTTTTGGACGTACTCCGACCGGAATCTGGTCATTGCCGGAATTTGGGCGACCCTGATTTTGATCGCCAAAGTTTTCGACGGTTTGATTGACATTCCTTTGTCGTCGTTTACCGACAAACTGCGGACCCGTTGGGGCAGACGCCGTCCCGCCATCGTCATCGGATTTATTCCCATGATCGTGGCGTACCTTTTGTTCCTGGTTCCGTTGAATAACAGCGATACCATTCTCAACACCGTTTGGTTTGCTGTCATGCTCTGTTTGTTCTACGGTGCCTACACGCTGACCATGATCGCTTACTACGCTACCTTTGCGGAAATTGTGGACAATGCAAAAGACCGCCTGTTCCTGTCCACCGTCAAATCCATCTGCGACGTGGTTTATTTTTCTGTTTCCTTTGCGTTGGTTCCCGTGTTTGTAAACGTGGGACGGATGAACATCCGCTGGGTTGCGCTGTTGTTCCTGCCCCTGGCTGCAAGTATGTTGATTCCCTTGTTCCTCATCAAGGAACCCTCCACCAAAGACGGCGTTCCCGAAGGTTCCGGCACCGCCAAAGGGGTTGGATTTGTTCAGTCCTTTTCCCTTTCGTTCCGCAATAAAAAGTTTATCTACTGGCTGTGCTGCCTTGCGGTGATGAATTTCGGGCTTCAGTTGTTTTTAAGCGGAATTAACGAATTTTTCTCCTCCACCGGTCTGAACATGACCTTGATTATGGCGTCGTCCTTTGCCCCCGTGCCGTTCACCATTCAGATTTACAACAAACTGGTGAAAAAGAGAGGGGTCAAATTCGGGTATCAGTACTGCCTGTTGGTGTATTCTTTCGCCATGCTTCTGCTCTTCGTTTGCCGGATGCTTCCGCTGAACGTAATGACTCCCGTTGCCATTCTCTGCGGGTTGATTGTCTCCCTTGCCATGGGGACCTTCTTCTCGGTTACTTACACGATTCCTGCCCAACTTGCCGCGGAAGAAAATGCCCGGACCGGCATCTGTGCTTCCTCGATGTACTTTGCGGTGCAGGGTCTGTTTGAAGCGGTTGCTGCCGGATTGGCGACCGGTCCGATGCTGGTATTTTTAAAGGAAAATAACGGCATTCCTTACATGACCTTGATTATTGCCATCGCCTGTATGACCGCCTTCGTAATGGCGTTCTTCCTGCCTAAGTCGATTGCACTTTTGGGGAAAGAAACCAAATAAAACCTTTGATTTCAGAATTGAGAAAGAATCGTAATCTATGACCAGACTGCAGCGACAGATTCGGAAGAATAGCCGTATTCTTGCGGCATCCGACCGAACGATGGAAACGGTTTACAATATGATATTTTCTCATGGCGATAAACTGATGACCGTGGACGCCTCCCTGGTGGGGGCGTCTTCCCGTAAGACCTATCGGCAGGCACAAGGGGAAATCGAAACCGTCGCCAAGGGGATTGTTGCCGCCCTAAATGGGGCAACGGGTCATTATATCGGTCTATACGGGGAAAATAAACCCGCCTGGATGATTCTTTTTTGGGCAATTTTGAAAAGCGGAAACACGCCGTATCTTATCAACCTGCGGCAGCCGGCGGAATTTGCCGCCGAGGTGTTGGAAGCTTTGGGGGCGACCTTGACGGTTTGCGTCCAATCCGCACCGGATACCTTGAAAACGCAAATTTTGTCTTACGATGAACTCTTGAAAACCGCCCCGGAATCGGTGCCTGACGTTTCGTTCGGCGACGGTTTTGCTTTGTCTACCAGCGGAACGACGCTGAGCAAAAAGATTTGTGTTTACAGCGGAAAAAACGTGGTGGCTCAAATTTTGAACGTAGACGGAATTTTGAAGATAAACCCGGACATTGTGAAAGATTATAAAGGGCAGATTCGCCATTTGATGTTTTTGCCGTTGTATCATATTTTCGGGTTGGAAGCGGTGTTTTTGTGGTTTTCCTTTTTCGGGGCAACCTTTGTTTTTCCGCCGGATTTAAATCCGCAAAATCTTCTTCGCACCGTCCGGGACCACGGCGTTACCCACATTTTTGCCGTGCCGTTGCTGTGGGCGTCGGTGGAAAAAAAGATTCGCGGCAAAGCCGCCGGTTCTCCTGAATTGGAACGCAAATTGGAGACCGGTTTGAAAATCTCCCGAGCCGTTCAGGGAATTTTCCCGAATTTCGGGAAAAAAGTCGCCGCTCACCTGTTTCGTTCCCTCCGGGAACAATTGTTTGGGGACACGGTTCTGTTTTGTATTTCCGGAGGAAGTGCCATTCAATCTTCCACCCTGGATTTGATCAACGGCATGGGGTATCACCTATGTAACGGATACGGCATGAGTGAAGTCGGCATTCCCTCCGTGGACCTTTCCCGGAAGATGAAAGACCGGGTTGTCGGCACCATCGGAAAACCCTTTTCCTCGGCGGCGTACCGCATTGATTGTGACGGAAAACTGCTGATCAAAGGGGAGTCTCTTTGTGGCAGAATGACGGTAGACGGTCTGGACTGTCCCATGGGGGAATGGTTCAATACCGGGGATCTGATGACCCGGGACGACCGGGGACGGTACGTGATTTGCGGTAGAGCCTCGGATCTGGTTTTTGGGGAAGATGGAGAAAATCTGAATCCCGAAGTGGCGGAACAGGGGTTTTTGTTGCCTCAATGTAAAAATTTTACCGTCACCGGAGATGAAAAGAACGAAAAACTTGTGTTGATCGTTCAAGTTGACCGGCACATGACCCCCCGGGACCGGGAGGAATTGTTGTCCGCCATCGCCGCGGGGAATCAATCCTTACCGTCGGCGTACCGAATCAAGCAGGTTCGCTTTACCTACGACCCCTTAATGGGGGCAACCGATATCAAAATCAGCCGTGCCAAACTGCGTCGCCAGATCAAAAACGGGGAAATTACCCTCATGGACTCCCTTTTAGATCCGATACCGGAAGCGGCAAGTCCCGATTCCCCGTTGAAAGAAGAATTGCGGCAGATGTTTGCCGAAATTCTGGGGATTTCTCCTCAACAGATTACCGACCGGGGGCATTTTATGAACGACCTGGGAGGATCCAGCCTGGATTATTTCACCCTGATCGGACAGATCGATCAGCGGTACGGGGTGACGCTGGAGTTTGAGATGGAGAATTTTTCCTATTGCCTTGCGGATTTTGAGGGAATTATAGGAGAGAGCCGGAAATGATCTACAAAGAAATTTTGCGGTGGTACGGACTGTTGTCCGGATATCCCCTGTATCTTGCTTATTTTAAGAAAAAAGTATACTACGAAGACAAGTCGGTGCAGGACCGTTTTGTGAAAGGCGGGGCGTTGGTGATTTCCAATCACTATCATGTATACGATTTCATTGTCAACGCCGCCCTATTTCCTTTTCGGAAATTATACGTGGTGCTGAAATCCGACGTGTACCGGTATAAATTCACCGCCTGGGGAATGTCCATTTTCGGCGGAATTAAATCCGACCGGGACGTGATGGGAATGCGGTTTATCGACGAGAGCGTCGCTCATCTGAAAAAAGGCCGCCTGGTGCAGATTTTTCCCGAAGCCTACATTACCCACGACGGAAAAATGCGGGAGTTTAAGACCGCCTATATCATGATTGCTCAGCGGGCGGACGTGCCAATTATTCCGGTAATCACCGACGGAAATTACGGCTGGAAAAAACGCACGCACGTCATCATCGGAAAGCCCATTCTTCTTTCCGACTTTTGTCCCTACGCCAGTCCCAGCCGGGAACAGATTGTGGAATTGAACCAAATGGTGCGAAATAAGTGCCTGGAATTACAAGAAGAATTATGTCGCCGGATTGCGGCGGAAACGAAAGGATAAGAAAGGAGTGGCGGAATGGAACCGTTTTTGATTTTGCTGGAAGCAATTTGGGAATCTTACGCCATCTTTTTGCAGTCTCTCGCCAATGGAGCGTCCCTTTTCCCCTCCATGGAAGTGGCGTTTGCCTCCTTACTCCCTGCCGCACAAGGGGTAGCCGCCGGGCTTTTGCCGGTGGTTCTCGGGGTGGTTTTGACCATTCTTTCCCTTGGATTTTTCGGATTTTTTGCTCCCAACGCCATTGTGGGTTATATCATTTTTGTGATGCACCTGAAACGGACGAAACCGTCCAAATGGAGCCGAGAATGTTCCAGCGATGCTCCCTCTCAGGTTGCCATGTACGACGAGGGCGTTGCCTGGAGTGAACGGTTTTTGGCAAACAAACAGGACGTTCATATCGTCAGCGAAGGGCTGAATCTCTACGGAGAATTTTACGATTTCAATTCGGAAAAGACCGTCATTCTCGTGGGGGGACGCACCGAGGGATTGCGGTACGGATATTATTTTGCCCGTCCCTACCAGGAGTGCGGATATAATATTCTCACCATCGACAACCGTGCCCACGGACAAAGTGAAGGAAAATACAATACCGTAGGATTTGAAGAACATAAAGACTTGTTGAATTGGGCAAAATATCTCCGGGAATATCATCACACCCAACAGATCGTTTTCCACGGAATCTGCATCGGGTCTGCCGGTTCTCTTTACGCGTTGATCCATGAAGACTGTCCCGATTATATTCGAGGAATCGTTGCCGACGGAATGTATCCCAATTTCCGGGAAAGTTTCCGGAATCACATGATCGAACTGAAAAAACCCATGTTCGGGCTTCCCTTTATTGAGGGGTGGATGAAAATTTTGACGGGGCATTCCATGAAGTACGGTCCCATCGACGTGATCCACCGGCTGGACCGTCCCATTCTCATGCTCCACGGCACGGAGGATCTGTATTCTCTGCCGGAAGATGCGAAAAAACTGTACGAAAAATGTGGCAGCACCCAAAAACAGATTGTCTGGTTCGAGGGTGGCTCCCATTCCCTGCTCCGCTATGCCGATGCGGAAAAATACGATGACGCTATCAAAGATTTTCTGACCAAAACCATGTCGGATCACCATACTGCCGCGTAAAGGAGTTTTTATGAATTTGTTGCTTGAATTGATTACCAATCGGTGTATTATCGCCTGTCTTGCCGCCTGGCTTGTTGCCCAAAGTGTAAAGACGGTGATCCACGCCGTCACCAACAACAAATTGGATATGCACCGCCTCTTCGGAGACGGGGGAATGCCAAGCGGTCACACGGCTACCGTCACCGCCCTTGCCACCATGTGCGGACTTACGGAAGGGTTTTCCAGCGGTGTTTTTGCCGTTGCCGCCATTCTCACTTTGGTGGTGTGCCGGGAAGTCGGAGGCCAAGCGGTCTTAGGAA
>JAZRUJ010000003.1:0-10919 GCA_045652445.1 Eubacteriales bacterium
CACAAAGAACGGTCTTTCCCCTTGAGCCGAGCAAGTGCCACCTCTTCCGGGGACAGGGAAAAGACGCTCCCCGTCAGGGTGACGAACAAGGCAAGGTCGTTCCAGGGGTCGTCCACCGCCTGCAAAAACGCCAAAACGCCGCACACCGAGGGGGAATCCAAAAAGGTTTCGCCGTCGGGGGTCAAAAGGGGTACGCCCCAATCCCGGAAGGTTTCTTCATAGAGAGGAACGGAGTTTGTAAACCGCACCAACACCGCCACGTCGGAATATCGCATGGGACGGGGCTGCTTGGTCTGTTTGTCAAATACCGTGGCTCCCCCTTCCACCGCGTCGCGAATCATTTTGGCACAAAGCTGAGCCTCTTGCCGGTAGTGGTCGGCTTTCAATATGCCTCCGGTGGGAAGCACCAAAAGTTCCACGTCGGGGGGACGGGACGTTTCCGTTTCCCCGGGGGAATCTTCGTTGGGGTGGGCAACCGCTTCGTCCGGGTCCCGTCCGGGGAAGAGCATTTCTTCCTCGTCGTAACAAATGCCCCCCAAATCCGGGGTGAACAATCCCCGGAACACGAAGTTGGCAAAGTCCAAGATTCCGGCTCTGCTGCGGAAATTTTTGTTCAGGGGAATTTTATAAAAGGTTTCTTTCTTCTTCAGGAAATTTTCCGAGTTGGAACCTCGGAATCCGTAAATGCTCTGCTTGACGTCCCCCACCGCAAAGCAATTATCCTTGGTCACGGCACGGAAAAACAGGTCTTGAATATCGTCCACGTCCTGGTATTCGTCAATCAAAACCTCGTCGTACAATTCCCGTTCCGCCAAAGCAACGGCAGAGGGGGTGAATTGTCCGGTGGCGTGGGAATACTCGTCTGCCACCAGATTCAGTGCCAGTTCCGAAAGAGCCGAAAAGGAGTAGGCGGAACGCTTGTGCATTTCTTCCAAAATCCGTTGCCGGTATTCTTTCACCGCGTCGAACAAAAACCGAAGCCCCGGAGCCAACACGGTAAGGTCGGCTTGGCATTGTTGGGAGGAGGATTGGAAGATTTGATTTTTCAAAAAATCTTTCAGACGGGAACGGTATTCCTTGAACAGCCACGCCTCCCGGGGTGCGGTGCTTTTTACGGCGGGGGCTTTTTCAAAGAGGTGTCCCTGAACCCTCCGGCAGACCTCGTCCCAGTCGTACCGTTTCAGGGCAGCACAGCATTCTTTCAGTAAAAGATGTTCTTCTTCCACCACCCGCATACTCTTTTCGGGGAAAGGGGGCGTTTTCAATATCTGGGAAAAGATCTCCTCATATTCTTCCAGCACCGGAGCCACCGCGTCACAGGCAGCATGGCACCAGGAGGTGACGTTGGAAAGACGGGATTTTTGTTCTTCCAGCCAGCGGTCGCAAAAGGGAACGGAGGATAATTTTTCCCCAACGCCGGAAATGATGTTCATCATCAGGGAGCTGTCGGTCTCGTCTCCGAACAATCCCTCAAATTCCGCAAAGCCGTCGGGCAGATTGCGATAATAATCTTCCATCTGCTGTTGCAGTACGGAGGTCTTGATCACGTCCAGCTCCGTTCCGTCCAAAACGGTAAAATCCGGGCTGATTCCCGCTTGTTGGAAGTTTCGGCGAAGCAGGTCGATGCCGTAACTGTCAATGGTGCAGATCTTGGATTTGTACAGCGTCAGGCTCTGCCGTCTCAAGTGGGCGTCTGCGGGATTTTGGGCGGCACAGGCGGCGATATCTCTGGCAATCCGGCTCCGCATTTCTCCTGCGGCGGCAACGGTAAAGGTTACGATCAAAAGCCGGTCCAATTTTCCGCCATTTTTCACAAAGTCCACCACCCGGGCGGACAGTACGGCGGTTTTCCCCGAACCGGCGGCGGCGGAGACCAGAATATTTTGATTGCGGGTTTCAATGGCTTCGATCTGTTTCGGCGTCCAACCCATGTTCCGGCTCCTTTCCTTGGGGGTTTTCAAATACGTCCCGTTCTTCCGGGTGCCGGCAGTATTCTCTCAAATCGCAATACTGACAGCTGTGAAATTCATTGTTGATCTTAATGGGATTTTTGGCGATAGCACCGGTATGAAGAAGATTTCCCATGCGTTCCAGATGCCCGGTAATATCGTCAAAGAGTTTGCCGAACCGTTCCAGGGTAATAAAGAAAGGCGAATCGGCGGGGACCCGCAGGAACACTTGGTTTTCCGTGTTGTCCATGGCGTGGATCACCGAGGGATCTTTCAGATAGACCCCCGAACGGGGCAGATTTTTCTCCCATTTCAAAAGAATGGTGTCCTCGTCCTGATCCCGGGTTGCGGGGACGGTTTTGGGGTTTGCTCCCACGTATTGTACCCCCGCGGGATAACAGGTCTGTCCGGGGAACATATTTTGTTGCAACGCGTAAAGATACATCAGCATCTGAATATCAATGCCGTGATTGACCAGGTTGAAGGAAAAGGTCTTTTGCCCGGTCTTATAGTCTACGACCCGGAGATATTTCACCCCGTCTTTTTCCAAAACGTCCACCCGATCCACTTTTCCTACCAAAGAAAGGGTGCCTTGTTGGAGGGGGATCTGCACCGCCTCTACGGCACGGTCGCCGATTCCCACGTTGACTTCAAAGGCGTAGGGGACGAATTGAGAGGCGGCAAATTCCTTGCGGAACAGGATCAAAAGCCCTTCGATCTTCTTCATTAACGCCTCAAAATACCGCTTGACCGAGGCGGGGGGCTCTTCGTCTCCGTAGAAATATTCCAACTGTTCTTCCCCGAATTGAACGACTCTGCGGTGAAGTTCCTCATCGGAGCAGTCCAACCCCTGGGCAATGATTTTTTCCAAAGCTTCGTGGACGATATTCCCTCGATTTCGGGGATCCAATTCCGCTTTCTGTCGGGGAGAGATTTTTAGCCCGTACCGGAGAAAATAGGCGTATTGGCATTGATGAAAGGTGTTGGCTTTCGAGGCGGAAACGTAAAGCTTTTCCGGATACAAAAGCCCCGCCGTTTCTTGGGAAAGAGCCGCGGTTTCTTCCCGGTGGGCAAGTAATTTTGCGTAATCGGGCTGCCCTTCAAAATAAACGCCCAATTCTTCCACCGGCGTTTTCGTATGCAGGGCAAACGCCGCCCGTTCCCGCTGAATTCGTTCTTGTAACGATTGGGGATCCGATTCCCGATACCGTTGGGGGACAAGGGCGGGGAAAATTTCCAAAACCTTTTCCACCACCGCCGAGGGTGCCGCTTCGTCTCCGATGACCGAGGCATAGGACAGGTATAATTCTTCCCGGGGTGCGGTGAGAGAAAGGTAGACGTAGAACAGTTCGTGGAGGATTTTATCGTCGGTGGTTTCTCCAATGCCAAAGGGAGACAACTGTTCCCGGTCTTTGTCGGTCAAAAGCCGGTTGTCGTCCACGGTTTTTGGGAAAACTCCCTCGTTTAATCCCAAAACAAAGACGCACCGGGGAGAGATCATGGGCAATGTCTCGGGGGACCCTGCCGTTACTTCGTCGAGAGAGGTGGGCAAAATGGCGATGTCGTGGGTGTCCACCACGGCAAAGAACAGGTCCCGGTATTCTTTCAAAGAAATTTTGTCTTGCTCCGCCGTCAGAACCATTTCGTCCAATGCCAAAATTAATTGTTCGTACACTTTTTTCTGCCGGGAGGCAAGTTCGAATTCGCCGTAATCCCGGTAGGACGTGGCGTTTTTGTCCAAAGTGGCGGGAACGCCCAAGGCTTCTAACGTTTCATACAATGCGGTGGAAATTTCCCCCACGGTGGCGTTTTGCGACCGTTCCCGGAATTGATCTACCACCGAAACCGTCTTTGCCCGAACGGCTTCCGCTTCTTGCCGCAGGGAAATATCGTAGTCCGATTCCTGTGCCGTGGGACCGGCGATGGGACGGGTAAAGGGGGTGCGGAACCGGTTATAATTGATGCCCCAAACGTTCACGTACCGTTCAAAGAGAGAGGCTTGTTTTTGGGTGCAGAGAAATCCGCTTTTTACAAAAGACAGTACCGCGTCCCGGGAAAAACCATCTGCCGCCATGGCAAACAACGCCACGATCAGGGGCATGGGATTCCGTTGCCGCAGAGGGGTTTTTCGGTGATAGAACAAGGGGATTTCATATTGATCAAATACCGGATCCAAAATTCCCGCATAATCGTCCAGGGAACGGACGATGACGGTGAAATCCGAATACCGGTACCCTTCTTCCCGGACTTTTTTGACGATGATCGATGCGGCGTTTTCCACCTCGTCAAAGCGATCGGCACCGCAAAAGAGATGGATCTTTTCCGGAGGTTCGGGAGATGTTTCTCCCGAGGGGGTTGCCCATTGCTGTTCCAATAGCCGAAATTCTTCGGAAGAAAAGGCGGCGTTGGTTTGCAGATTCACGATCTTGCAATCTTCTCCCATGCGTTGACAGAATGCCGCCAATTTTCGTGCTTCTTCCGCGGAATCGGCGGTGGGCCCTGCTTTTTCCGGGTCGGTGGTGTTGGTGGGAAGTGCGATGGTTACGTTTGCACCGTTTTGGATCATTTGCAGTAAAATATTTCGCTCCCGGTTATAAAAGGTGCGGAAGTTTGCCACAAAGACCTGCTCGTTTTCAAAATCGCCGGTTTCTTCCAACAGTTTCCGCAATCGGGCGGGAACGTCGTCGGGGTCAAAAAAGCCTTCCGACAAAAATCCTTCGTAGACCTGCCGGATCATGGCAATATCGTAAAGTTTGTCGTTGTTCTCTTTCCGGGCGGTCTGCAGCAATTCGTCGGCAGAAATTCCGGCGGCTTTCAGTTCTTTGATGGTGGACAAAAGCATCGCCAAAAACCGGGGATTGCGATAGGTGGGAAGATAGTGTTTCAGGGAGGGGGAAACGGCGTCGAAAGCCTTCTTGAGAAGAACGGTTTTCCCGCCTTCTCCCAATGCCCCCGCGGAAATTCCATGCCGGGCAAATTCCGTCCGGGCAAGGGATTTTAACGACGTGATGTTCAGATGGCGGAACTGTTTTTCCCCCACCCGGTCCATAAAATATTGTTCCGACGCGACGGTGTATTGATCGGGTACGATCAAGGTGATTTTCCCCGGCAGATTCCCGGCGTCGATCAGGCTTCGGATCTGATCCGCCATGTAGGCAGTCTTTCCGCAGCCCACCCGACCCAAAATCAACGTCAAAGGCATGGTCTTATCTCCTTCCCCATCAGGGCAAATTCCGGAACAGGTTCCAAAGAAACCAGCCGGCAAAAAATCCGCAAAACAAAACGGTCTTCCCCCGGGATAGCCACAGGGGAACGGAGTTCCCCTTTTGGGACAAGACGTATTCCCAAAAGAACGCCCCTCCGCCGGCAAATCCCGTAAAAAGCGTGAAGATCAAACAAACGATTTCCATAATTTCCTCAAATTTTTATGCCCCATACTTCAAAAACGTACTCCAAAAACGACCGGTCTTTCCTTTGCAAAATTACGGCGGTATCTTGCATTGCCGTCAACAGAAACCCGGGGAAAAGTCCGCCGCAAAACACCGGATTTAATTGCCAGGCGGCGGAAAGTTGTCCGTGCATGATCAACGTCATTCCCCGGGTCACGCCGCAGCCGGGACATTGCCACCCCACCAGGGTGGAGGGGCAGACGAAAAACCCTTCTTGGGCAACTTCATAAGGCAACAGGGCAAAAAACAAAAGCACCCCCAGATAAAACAGAATCCGGAAAATTCGGAATCCCAGCCGTTTTCGTTGCATAAAACCTCCCAAGGGAACAAATACTTGGTTCAAAGGGGTTGATAAAACTGTGCTGAACAAGGTTGAAATTTGCGGGATCAATACATCGGAATTAAAAGTTCTCAACGAGAAAGAAAAAACCGCCCTACTGCATCGGATCAAGCAGGGGGACGAGTCCGCCCGGACGGCCTTCGTCAACGGAAATCTGAAATTAGTTTTAAGTGTGGTGCAGCGGTTTTCCAACCGGGGAGAAGACCCGGACGATCTGTTTCAAATCGGGTGTATCGGGCTGATCAAAGCCATCGACAATTTCGATCTGTCCCAGGAAGTAAAATTTTCCACCTACGCCGTCCCCATGATCATCGGGGAGATTCGCCGGTATTTGCGGGATAACAATCCCATTCGGGTGTCCCGTTCGCTGCGGGATACCGCCTACAAAGCCCTGGGGGCGAAGGAACGGCTGACTGCCGCCTTGAGCCGGGAGCCGACCATTGAAGAAATTTCCGCAGAAATGGGAATGAAGCGGGAAGAGGTGGTGGTGGCGTTGGAAGCCATCGTCGATCCCGTGTCCTTGTTCGATTCGGTCTATAACGACGACAGCGACACCATTTACCTGATGGATCAGGTGCGGGATCTACACGAAAACGAGTCGAATTGGGTGGAGGAAATCTCTCTCCGGCAAGCCATTTCCCAACTGTCTCCCCGGGAAAAGCGGATTTTGGCACTCCGTTTTTATTCCGGCAAAACCCAAACCGAGGTTGCCTCGGAAATCGGCATTTCCCAAGCCCAGGTGTCCCGGCTGGAGAAAAATGCCCTAAACGAAATCAAAAAACACCTTTAATCAATGCAAAATGCAAAATAAACGGGGAAATTGAAAAAGAATGCAAAGGGCGGTTATTCTTCGTCCCGGAGCATTCGTTTTTCTTTTCGGCGGTCAACTCGTTGCCGTTCTTTTTGGAAATGTTGTGTTAAAAGAATTCCCGTAACCACACAGACTGCCACGCCCAACACGGCTCCCACCGCAAAAATTATCGTGGCGGAATCTCCCCCGGAAAAGGGAAGGACGATAACGTCTAAAAAATTCATGACCGGTCTCCTTTCCGGAGGATAAATTTTTCTCGCAAATGAAACAGGCGGCAATGGTCGGTGTAAAGCCCCAACGAAACAGCGAGTGCCAAAACCAGCAGTCCGCCGCACAAAAACCGCAAGGTCGGGGTTAATGCAACGGGGAAAAATCCGGGGAGAGAGGCGAGCAAAATCACCGCGGAACAGGTTCCCATCGCCAGGTGGGGACGTCCGGGCAACGCCGCCGAGGAGGCTCCAAAGCTAATGGCGGTGGGTGCGGACAAGGCTCCCAGACCGATGCAATACAACGGGGGAATGTGAGGGAATACCGTCAAAAGCAACAACGCCGTCCCAAAACATGCGAGAGACGTTTTTCGAGGACCAAACCGGTCGGCGGCAATTCCGCCGATTCCCCGTCCCAAACTGCAGGTCAACGCCGGAAGCAGCCGGAGATATCCTTCCGCCCAAGGGGTGGGAATCAGGACGGAGATTAAGAAAATGACGAACAGGGGGATTAGTGTTAAGATCAACGTAAGCCCGTCGGGAATTTGCCGGTTAACGCTGTTGCGAAAAGCACGGAGACGTTTGGGATATTTCCGGGCTTCTGCAAAAAAGAAACAGAGAAGGGCGGAAATCAGCAACGCCACCCCGGGAATCCAAGCCTTCAAAGACGTTTGTTGGGCAGAAATCATGCCGAAGGCTCCCCCCAAGACACCGGAAGAAATCAAAATGGAAATGCGGGAAAAATATCCCCGGGCAAAGCAGACCCCTTCGCCTAAAATACCTACGTGAAATACGGCACTTCCGATTCCCGCTAAAAACAGGGCGATCCAGCTCCAGGTGTGGGGTAAAAACAGGGCGATCGCCGTAAGAATACACCCCAACGCTTGGGTGTGTAACAGGGGGTACTCGTCCAAAACCAAGGCAAAAAAGGGGCGAAGCCCAAAGGACAGCAGAAGAAAAATCAAATATCCCGCCCCCAACAGGACCGTGGAGGTGGCGGAGGCGGTAAAGTCGCCCGCCAACAAAAAGAAACAGGCAAAATCCAGCAAAAAATGGGCAATGGTTTCGGTAATCAAAGCCTCTTTTCTCGGCATAGACAATCCCCCTTACTTATATAAAACTTAATCATATATTTAGTATAACATCTTTTTGAACATATGTCAAGTTTTTGCCTTCGGGGGCTTGACTTTTGCAAAGAAGATATGGTAAAATAAGGTATCAAAAAACCATTACGTTCGGAGACGTTTTTTATGTCGGAATTCCGCCCTCTTACCCTGTCTCAACTCCCCGAGATTCGTCATGACCTGTCCCGGGATCTTCCCCGCACCTGTGATTATTCGGTGGGGGGCGTTTTGCTTTGGCGGGATTATCTGCAGGTGGAATTTGCGGAATTTTCCGGATCGATGGTCTATTTTCTTCGGCTTTGGGACGGCACGGAAGGATTCCAGGTTCCCGCAGATCCCAACCCGGATCTGTTGCTTGAACTTCGGGAATATTGCAGAAAAATCGGAATGCCCTGCCGGTTTCTCTTCGTTCCCGCGGAACGCAAAGACGTGTTTTTTGACCTGTTTGATTCTCTTTCGGTTTCCGACCAGCGGGATTGGTACGATTATTTGTACCGCAAAGAGGATCTGATTACTTACGCGGGAAAAAAATTACGGGGACAGCGAAATCACGTAAACAAATTTCGACTTGCCTACCCGGATTGGAAGTTTGAAAAAGCCACCCCGTCAGACCTTCCCCGGTTGCGGGAATTTTATCATCATTTCCGGGAAAACAACCAAAAAGAGGCTCCCGCGTGGAAAGAAGAAGAACGGAAAATTCAGGAAGTATTCGACCGTTTTGAGGAATATGATTTTCTCTGCGGAATGTTGACGGTAAACGGAAGTATTGTAGGGTTTTCTTTGGGAGAAATCGTGGGGGATACCCTCTTTGTGCATACCGAAAAAGCCGACCGAAATATTGCCGGAGCGTATCCCATGTTGGCGTCCCGGTTTGTAGAGGCGTTTGCCGACGACCGGGTGCGGTACGTTAACCGGGAAGACGATTCCGGAGACCCGGGGCTTCGCACGGCAAAACTGTCCTATCACCCTTGTGCTTTGCTGGAAAAATACATCGTGGAAATTTCTTGATATAGCAAGAAAAAACGCCCGAAAAGATTTCTTCTTTTCGGGCATTTTTATGTTATTTTTTCGGTTCCGTAAAGCGTTGCAACGCCGTCAAGATGGGCAAAACCAACATGCCCATTACCAGGTTGCTTACCCCGTGAATGGCATCAAAGGGAAGCCCCGACAAGATCCAGGTGCAGGTCTGTTTCAGATTGTATCCAAACAGTAACGCCTGGGCGGGGGCGTATAAAATGCCGTAGCAAAATCCGTGCAAGGAGCAGACGGCGGGATAGACGATTGCCCCCCATTTTTTGGGGATTTTCTTGGGAATCAGCATGGTCATTCCCCACAACACCGTCCAGAGGTACAGATAGGGAATCCACCATAGATTAAATCCGTTGGTCAACCCCATCAGAAGAACGTAAACGTACAGGGGAATCAAGGCTTTCCACCGGAACAGCAGGGTCATCAGCATGACCAACATTCCCGTCAGATGAATGTTGGGAAACAGGGACATTGCCCATTGAGAGGCGTAGATCAACGCTGGAAAAAGACCGAACAATACGATCTCTTTCAGGGTTAAAAAGGGTTTGTTTTTCATTATTTTGTGTATACCAGTTTGTAGGTGGCACCGTCGGTCAGTTCAATCTGATCGACGCCGGTCATCGCCATTTCTTCTCCGATGTAAACCGCCCAGTAAGCACCGTTTACGTCGTAATCGGCGGTTTCACCGTTGACGGTTTTAATGTAAAGACCGTAGGCACCATCTTCCCCTTGCACCAGGTTTTCCTGTTCCAAGGCACCCCGCAGCATTTCGCAAGATGTTTCGATGGTAAAGGGGGTGGTTTCGCCGTTGCTTCCCACTACGTTTACGGTGATGGTGATCTTATTTTCTACGTTGCTGTTCTCCGCATTGGAAACAACGTGGGACCCGGCGGAATTGGTGTTCCGGTCCGTGTTGGGCATTTCCGCGGGGGTACAGGCGGCAAGGCAGAGTGCCATTGCCAAAATCAGTGCAAGGGAAAGGGTTTGAAGCAGTTTTTTCATGAGGTTGTTTCTCCTTTGAATTTTTTCAAAAAAGAACAAACGCAAAGCCGTCTCTTCCAAAGAAAAGACGGCAGAAAAATCCCTTGTTGCCATCGTCTCTTCCATTTGCCCAAGAGAGAGAATTGCAGACGCAAGACGGGAAGCATTCTGACTGACCGGCTCTGACGGATGCCGGATCACAGTAATGGCGGTTGCTCCGGAATTTCACCGGATTTCCTTTCCACGGCGGGGCCGCACCGCAATCGGGTTGCGGTGAATTGCGTGTTTATTCGATTTCGGTATTATTTTATCATATTTCCGACTTTTTTGCAAGGGATTTTACAAAAAAGACCGGTTTCGTTTTTATACAAATTGTACAAATTTTCGTCTGATTTTTTGGCGCCCCTTTCGGGGGAACGCGGTTGACCTTTTTCTGGACTTATGTTATAATATATACACGAATCTTGAATTTAAAGAAAGGAGAAGTTATGAAACGTATTGTTTTGACGGTCATCTTGCTCCTTTCTTTTTTGTTTCCCGCCTTGATTTTGCCCCATAACCCCTCCGATGCGGTGGATTCGGTTCCTGCCGGTTGGGTGGGGATTTACGACCGGGCAGGGTTGGAAGCCATTTCTTCTGCCCCGGAAAAGCAGTACATATTGATGAGCGATATCGATCTTTCCGGAACGCCCTGGACGGCGTTGTGTTCCTCCGACGTTCCCTTTACCGGAACCTTGGACGGGAACGGACGCACGGTGTATAACATGACCGTTTCCGACCCGGTCAACCCTTGCGGATTGATTTCTTATTTGTCCGGGGGGACGGTGCATTCCCTCACGGTGCGGGGAACGGCGTCGGGACCCATCGCCGGATTGGTGGTAGGAAAAGCCGGCGGCGGTACCATTCGGAATTGCCGGGGAGAAGGCTCGGTGAATTCCGACTTTTTCGGCGGCGGTATCTGTGGACAGGTCTGGGGCCGAAGCGTTGTGATTTCCGGCTGTACCTCGTCGGCGACTCTGTCGGGGAACGG
>JAZRUJ010000004.1:0-2879 GCA_045652445.1 Eubacteriales bacterium
TTGCCATGGATAGTTCTCCTTTTTTAAAGTCGGTAATTTACACAGTTATTTTCGGCGGAACATCGACCCCGGCAGGGCTTCGATGCAGCCGGACAGCTCCAATGCCTGTAACAGGGGGAGCAGACGGGGGAAAATCAGCCCCGTTCGCTGACAAATTTCGTCGGCGGACAGAACTTCGTTTTCCGAAAAAGATCGGTAGACCGCAGTTTCTTCCGGAGAAAGAGGCGGAGGTGCCGAAAGGGGCGGTTCCGTTTGCGGTTCTTTCTTCTTCCGCTCCCGGGGAGGTTTCGGGGGAGCAGTTTCGTCCATGAGCGGTTTAAACCGGACAGTGACGGGGGTAATGCGATCGGCGTAGCGAGGTAAAAACTCGTTACATATATCATCAGGCTCGGTGCAGAAAATTGCTCCGTGCTTAATGAGCTGATTGGTTCCGGTGTTGATCCGGTCGGAGGGATCTGCAGGTAGGGCAAAAAGCATCCGGTTTTGTTCCACCGCCAGCCGGGCGGTGATCATCGAACCGCTTTTGGCGGGACATTCCACCACCAAAACACCCTCGGATAATCCGGAGATGATGCGGTTGCGTTTGGGAAAATTGGATGCCAGGGGCGGCGTTCCGGGAAGATATTCCGAAATTAAACCGCCGTGTTCCCTCAATAAATCGTAAAGAATCCGGTTGGCTTTGGGATAGACCACGTCCACACCGCACCCTAACACCGCAAAGGAAGCTTTTCCCTTGATCATGGAGCCTTTGTGGGCGTAGGTATCAATGCCGTTTGCCATTCCGCTGACAATCTGAAAGCCGGACAGAGCCAAAGAGCAAGAAAAGGTGGCTGCCATTGCGGCGGCATTGGAACTGCATTTCCGGGTTCCGACCACGCCGATAACAGGCTTTGCCGGATTGGGGAAGTTTCCCAAAACGAACAGGGCAGGGGGAGGATTGTCGATCTCCCGTAATGCGGGAGGATATTTCGCATCGTGATAACAAATAACGTCGATCCCCTTTTCCCGGCAATCGTACAAAACTTCCCGGGCGGGACGGAGATCTTTGTTCAAAAAGGGAAAGGCGTCTTTTTCTCCCAAATGGGGAATCAATTCCGCCTTGGTGGCGTGATAAGCTTCTTTTGCTTCCATCGCCTGAATGAGACGGTAGGTTTTTGCCGTCCCTTGTTTTCCCGCAAGGATCAGCCATAAGGTATACAGGGCGTTTTCGGTCATAGCCTCTCCTTTTTCGGAAAAATTATTTCATCCGGTAAATCATAATCGACGCAGCCGAGGCGGCGTTGAGGGAATTGATGGGGTTTTGCATGGGGATATATACCGTTTGATGGGCGGCGGCGAGGACTTGAGGGGATATGCCCTGTCCTTCGCTGCCGATGATTACCGCCCGCTTTTCTCCGAAGATCATTTCTTCCGGAAGAACGGCGGTGTCGTCTAATGCGGTGGCAAAAACGGAAAATCCGTCTTCTTTCAGCGATGCAACGGTTTGTTTCAGATTTTCGCTTTGCTCAATATAACAGGAGCGGAAGGCTCCTGCGGTAGACATCAAAACCTTTGCTGACCAGGGATTGGCACAGCCGGGGGACAAAATGACCCCGAATCCAAAGGCATAGGCGGTGCGGATTACCGTTCCCACGTTGCCCGGATCTTGCACTCGATCCAACAACACCAACTTTTCCGGACGGGAAACAGGGGTGCGGGTCACGGTGCAGGCAAGGGTCTGTTCCGACACTGCGGCACAGATCTTTGCCATGGCTTGGGGAGAGAGAAGATACACCGAAACCGATTCCGGCAAAGACGACAAAAAAGGTTCATGCTTTTTCGCATCGGTAACGAATACTTCCAAAATGCACTCTGTGGGCAATTCTTCCACAAACCGGGTTCCCTCTACGAAGAACCGATCCTGTGAGGGAGATTTACGGACTTTTGCAATCTCTTTCAAATAGGGGTTGGCGGTAGAGGAGATCTCTTTGAAAATCATTTCAGCATCCTCGCAATGTTTTCCGATTTGCCGATGACCATCAAAGAATCGTTTTCTCCAAACTTGCGGTCGGGGTTGAGAGAAGTTTCCAAAAATTCCGATCCCGGAATCCGGAACCCGATTACGTTAACGCCGTATTCCACCCGGACGTTTAATTCCCGCAAGGTTTTTCCGGTCCAGCCGGAAGGCAGATTGATCTCGGCGATGGACTGATCTCCGCTTAAGGGAATAAAGTCCAAAAGATCGGCGGAAAATTTCCGGGCGATCCGTTCCCCCATATCCACTTCGGGGCAGACAACGTAGTCTGCACCGATGCGGCGGAGAAGGCGGGAGTGTTTGTCATCGTAAGATTGACAAATAATATGCTTAGCTCCCATTTCTTTGACCAAGGTGGTCACTAGGGCACTTGCCTGAATATCTTCGGAAATAGCAACGATTACGTGGTCGTAGCCGGGAATGTCCAGAGCTTGCAGCACCGCTTCGTCCAGACAGTCTCCCTGACGGGCGTCTACTTCTCCCGCAATACGGTCGATCTTTTCCAGGTCAAGATCCACCGCCAGGACGTCTTCCCCCAGCATCACCAGTTTCCGGGCGGCTTGCCGACCGAATTGGCTCAATCCAATAATCAAAAACGAATGTTTCATAATCTTCTCCTTATCCGATCAAAAGATCTGTTTCGGGATAACGAAGGGTATTTTGCCGTTTGCGGCGGTCGGTGAGAAGTGCAAAGGAAATGGTCAGCATTCCTACCCGTCCCGCAAACATGAGAAGCATCAAAATTATTTTGGAAAAAATCGAAAGAGTGGGCGTCACCGACAAGGACAGCCCCACGGTGGCAAAGGCGGAGGTGCATTCGTATACCGCCTCCAAAAACGTTACCGAGGGTTCTGCTAAATTGATG
>JAZRUJ010000005.1:0-2413 GCA_045652445.1 Eubacteriales bacterium
GGAAGCCCCGGAGCCGGCTTGGACGCCGCAAAACTCCGCTACTCCGAACACTTCAAGAAAGACGTAGTTGTCGCTTGTTCTTCCAACGGCTGGGCAGGCATTATTGATTACGAAGCAGAAGTTCCCACCGTTCTTTGGGAATGGTCCGCCGGTTCCGGCAACTTCCACTCCATTGAACTGATGCCCAACGGCGACGTTGTTGTTGCAGGTTCCGGAGAAGAAGGAAAAATTTACTACATTCCCCTGTCTGCCGGTGAAGTCAGACCCTCTCATACCATTGATGCACCGAATGGACACGGCGTTATGTATGATCCTCAAAACAACTTCCTTTGGTGCTTAGACTATGACGAAGTCTTTGCCTGCAAGGTCTCCGGCTATGGATCCGCAACCGCAAAACTGTCCCGCATCAACGGTTTTGAAGCGAAATTCCCCAAGGAAAACGACGGACACGTTTTGTCTCCCGTCTTTGGTCAACCCGGGAAATATTGGGTCACCAACAGCACCCGCAATCACATCTTTGACTCCGAAAAACTGACCCTTTCTTATGCACCTTCTCAATACACAAACAATACAAGTAAAGGTGCCAAAGAACTTGGCATTAAAGGGATTGCTTATTATCCCGACAAAACCATGGTTATGACCGTCTCCAACACCGGAACCGTTACCGCAGAACACTTCTGTGGGGAAATCCGCATCGTCAAGATGGTTCCTTCCACCGGCAAAATCAAGAAATTGATTGCAAAAACCTACAATGTTACCATGGAAGGCAGAGAATTCTACAAGGTCTACCCCTTGAGCAAGGATTATCAATAATTATAAAAAAATCCCCCCCCCGACTTCCCGTCGGGGGATTTTTTTGCAAAAAATTCGATTGACGAATTGAAAGAACCATGTTATAATACGATTAACAATGTACATTTTGGAGCGTTTATGAAAAATTCTCATTTAAGAAAATTGGTTTTGGCGGCGATGTTTCTTGCCATTGGAATGGTATTACCCTTTCTGACCGGACAAATCAAAGAAATCGGCAATATGCTTTTACCCATGCATCTGCCGGTGATGTTGTGCGGGCTGATTTGCGGCTGGAAATACGGCGGCGGGGTGGGCTTGATTCTGCCAATCCTCCGTTCGGTCTGCTTCGGAATGCCCAGACTGTACCCTAACGCCCTGGCGATGGCAGTGGAACTGTGTGCCTACGGGCTTTTGATTGGGCTTTTTTACGGATTATTCCGAAAAAAACAACTCTGGACCGTCTTTTGCAGCTTGATTCCCGCCATGATCGGCGGTCGCATTTTGTGGGGATTTGCCCAAACCATACTCTTGGGGCTGGGCGGCTCCGCCTTTTCCTTGACAGCATTCTGGGCAGGAGGCTTTGCAAAAGCCATTCCCGGGATTGTATTACAGCTAATTTTAATTCCATCCATTATGGTGGTAATACAAAAAATTGAAAAAGAAAAAAAGCAATAAAATAACAAAAAAATGAGAGACCTCTTTTTGAAAAGAGGTCTCTTTTTTATGGATATTATTCGATTCCAAGGGCATCTTTTGCCAAGCGATCCGCCATTTCGTTGTATTTCACCCCGGTATGGGCTGCAATTTTTTCAAAAGATACGGACAACACGCCCCGATAGGATTCTGCTACGGCAATATACTCTTTTGCAACAAAAGAATTGGCTTTCCAACGACCTTCAAACCAAGCGGAAATTCCGTTATAATCGTGGCAGATACGAAGGGTTTTGTAGCCCATCTCTTCTGCCCGGCGAAGTGCCACCATGGTCGCCCGCAATTCCCCCGCCACGTTTCGGGCAGACACCGCTTCCGGATGGTCTCCCCAACCGTTTTCGCAGAATTCCCTGCCGTCGTCGGTCAGAAGCACACAACCGTATCCGTATCGCCCGGTTTTGGCGTCAAAACTCCCGTCCACAAAAGCGACCATCGTTCCGGGAGGAACGGGATAAGGAGCATCGTCCTGCTCCACCTGCTTCTTTTTTCGAGATTTGAGCATCGAAGCTGCTTCTTCGGAAGATGTTTCGGAAACGTCTTCCCCGGAGGGAAGGTCAACCCCATCCAAATAGGCCTGTGCCTGTTCCAGCGTGGGGAACGATTTATATTTTGCTCCCTTTACACCGTGAATCATCGGCTCGCATTCCGCCCAAGTCCTGTAAATTCCGGGGGTAACACCCTCCCGAACCGCATAAAATTTGGGGCTTGCCATACAATCTCCTTTATAACAAAAAAGGTTTGCAAAAACCTTTGCAAAACCTACTACCTTTACCGAAAAACAAGACAGCACAGCGGACGGAATACTCCGCACCTCTGTGCCGTTATGCTCTGTTTCGGTTGTTCACTTAATCAGACAGCTCTCTGTACCTTACCGGAACGCAGGCAGGCAGTGCAAGCATGAACGTGCTTT
>JAZRUJ010000006.1:0-7359 GCA_045652445.1 Eubacteriales bacterium
ATTTTTTGCCGATAATGTGGTATAATAGTGGTATGAAAATCAATTTGGAGGGTGTTATGGAATATACTTCTGTGGCAAAAATGGCTGAAAAATGGGGGATTTCCGAACGTAGTGTGCGGAATTATTGCGCCACCGGCAGAATTGCCGATGCCAAGCTTATCGGCAAAACTTGGTATCTTCCCACCGATGCTAAAAAGCCGGAACGGGCGAACAAAAAGAATTCCGCCCCCTCTCTTTTGCAAATTTTGAAAGAAGAAAAAGCCGCCAAAACCAGCGGCGGGATTTATCATAAAATTCAGATTGAATTGACCTACAATTCCAACCATATCGAAGGCAGCCGCCTGACCCACGACCAGACCCGATACATTTTCGATACCAACACCATCGGCATCGAGAATGAGGCGGTGAATGTGGATGATATTATCGAAACTGCGAACCATTTTCGCTGCATCGACATGATTATTGACGGGGCGATGGGGGCTCTGACCGAGAAATTTATCAAAGAATTGCATTCCACCCTGAAAACGGGGACCGGCGACAGCCGTAAGGATTGGTTTGCCGTGGGGGAATATAAAAAATTGCCCAACGAAGTGGGCGGAAACGAGACGGTATTGCCGGAAAATGTTGCCGACGAAATGCAGAAATTGTTGGCAAATTATAATGCATTGCCCACAAAAACCCTGGAAGACATCGTGGCCTTTCACGTTGCCTTTGAACGCATCCACCCCTTCCAAGACGGGAACGGCCGCGTGGGACGGTTGATTCTCTTGAAAGAATGCCTGAAAAACAACATTGTGCCGTTCATCATTGAGGACAACCTGAAATTGTTCTACTACCGCGGCCTCAAAGAATGGGGCACCGAAAAGGGATTTTTGATGGACACCTGCCTTACTGCCCAGGATCGGTTCAAGCAGTATTTGGAGTATTTTAGGATTGAATATTAAGACAAAGGGGGTGACCAAATCGGTCACCCCTTAGTTTTTTCATTAGACAAATTTAATTTCAATCAATTAATCGCAAACCTTATTATACAAGCAGTTTTTAGATACATTATACCAACTTTTTATGTATGCATCTTTCAGCAACTCCTTATTCTTATCAACAAGTTTAAGAAAGATGCCTGTAAGACCGTCCCAATCGGCAATGTCACCTTGAGGATATAGTTTCCAATGAATTTCGTCAATTGTGTAATTGCTCTTTATAGAGTTGTTCTTCATTGATGTTGTAACCCAGTTCTTTTCATCATCCTGCCCACCTTTTGCGATGGGATAGATATGATCTAAGGTAGGGATTAATTCCCAATATGCAATATGTGTTTGATCCATTTTCCAATGCGGATGATAAGGGAATTCTTTTGGGAAATGATGGGAAAGAATTTTTAAGATGCCGGGATTCAAAAGCTTTTTTCCTGTGTATCTATCGATAAAACCATCCTTTATAAACTGGTTCATCTTTTGCGTCATAGTATATGTGCGCTTTTCCACTTCAAAATGTGTATGAGGATACTCTTGACAAATAATGGTTTTTGCCGCACTTTCATTCCCATCTAAAAGCATAGTAACAATTTTGGAAATTACATTACTCTTGTCTTTGTCCATTTAATTTTTCTCCCGTTTTATTCTAATTTATAAAATATGCGCCTCAACAAACGAACTTAAGCACCGTCGACCGCCTCTACGCCTAATTCCCATAAGGGTTACACGGTTGCAACCTTTTTTCTCTAAAAATATTATAACACATTTCGGGGCAAATTTCAAGTTTCGGCATAAACTGATATGAGGTGAGTTTGTGCAATACGATAAAAGAAATCCGAATGCGGTGGCGAGGGTTGTGGGGAGCGCCGATGCACCGCAATTGACTGGCTATGTTCATTTTTATCAGGAAAAGGGTTGTGTGTTGGTGGTGGCGAGAATTTCGGGACTTCCAAAGGGAAGCGGCACGGGATTTTATGGGTTCCATATTCATCAGGGCAAGGACTGTTCGGGGGTGGATTTTTCGGGAACCGAAGGGCACTACAACCCCACCCAACAGATGCACCCGCAACACGCGGGGGATTTGCCGCCCCTATTGGGGTGTGACGGAGATGCCTTTTTGGCGGTGAGAACCAATCGGTTTTCCGTAAACGAAATCATCGGACGGACGGTGGTCATTCACAGCGACCCCGACGACTTTCGCACCCAGCCCGCGGGCAACGCGGGGAAGAAAATCGGGTGCGGTGTGATTCAAGGGATGAAATAAACTATCACGATTCCTTTGCATATCGAAACATTTATGTAAATAACAGAAGAATCCATTACGATCATGTAATGGATTCTTTTATTTCTTACCGTGTTGTAAGATATTGAAAAACAACGAAAAATGTGGTATAATGAAACCACAGACTGACAAAGGAGTTCTATTATGCGAATTAAACTGGACGATTTATTGCGAATTCCAGACTCTGAATTGGCTAATGTTAAAATTAAATTGAATCAGCACGATGGATATGATAATCCAATGGACCTCTATTTGCAAAACCCAGAAATTATAAATTCGGAATGGCTTTTTTGGAGAACCCAACGAAGATTTTTCAGTGTTGGACAAATCGTAATCTGCCTATTAAAATTATCTGATGATGAATGGCTCTTAACAACCATTAAACGCATAACCAAAGACTTGAACATTACGAACGGTGTCAATTACGACGGAGAGGAAATCCCTGAATACCGTCAATATTACGGCCGGGTGAAAATCAAGTATCACCGAAAATCTCAAACACAAGGGGTTTATTACGAAACCATTCGTGAGGAACTTGAAGTCCTTGAAATTCTCCCCAACATATTTGATGGAGATGAATTCCCCGGATATGACAGAGTTCGCCTTTCCTACATTCAATTAAAATCCATTATTGAACGAAAAAAGAAGAGCTGGATTGCAGCTCTCGAAAATCAAAAGGCGGTCTACTTAATCACGGACAAAAGTAACGGAAAACTCTATGTAGGTTCAGCAACGAGCGATAACGGAATGCTTCTTTCTCGGTGGACAAACTATGCAGAAAACGGTCACGGCGGAAATGTTGAACTAAAAAAACTTGTTCAAGAAAAGGGGCTTAACTATATCAAACAGAATTTCCAATATTCGATTTTGGAAAACTATAATGCTAAAATTGATGATCACATTATTTTGGATCGGGAAATATGGTGGAAAGAAACTCTGCAAAGCAAGATGTTTGGGTATAATGACAATTAAAAAATAAAAGTATATGTGAGGAAATTAAAATGCTAGAATTCTTTAAAGAAAATTGGTTATCTCTTATCGGTGCTCTTGCATGGCTCCCCATTGTAGTTGAATTATTAATGAATCTATTCCGTAGAGTACATGGAGTTTACTTAGATAGACATTTTATACACGATTTAAAATTTACAAAAGTACGCAATGGAAAAAAAACTGTTAAAACTGGAATGGTATTAATTTTAGCCATTAATTTATTTGTTTATAAGCAATCGTTTTTCCCCAAAAAAATTAATTGTTGTGTGACATTAAAAAATGGAGCAAAACACCATTCGACTTTGTATGAAGGAGGTATAGGGTATAGTGACACAGAAGAACCTTTAAGAAAATATGTTTTTTCATTCCCCCAAGAATTAAATATGAATATGAAGCGTGCAATATTTGCAAATCAAGACAATATTAGAATTATTCCTTTTTTCTTTGAGAATCTTAATATGTCTAATGACGAAAATATAAAAAAAATTGTTATAACATTTCACGGAAGAATATTTAACAAAAAACTAACTGTTAAAAATACTGATTTAGCAGGAGTGCAATTCATCAATCAATTCGATGACATCGTACAATAAACAAACCCCTCTTTTTCTATGCTATTTTCATCGTAATTTTATAAAGAAATAAAACCCTCTTGTACATACAAGAGAGATTTTATTTTACCACACCATTACCACACCAATTTTGCGGATAGATATAGCCGATTATGGGGGTTTACGGGGGTGTTGTGAAAAATGGAAAAGCCCATAAAAGGTTGATTTTATGGGCTTTTTTGAGTTTTTTATTTTTTATGAAAATAGGGGTGAAATTTCGATACCTAATGTTTTTGAAATTATAAATTGTCTGACAAATCCCCATCGTCCGTGGGAATTTGGTCCAAGGGCATCTCCGTAGAAGAATCTTCCGTCGAAGTATCGGTGGAAACATCGGTGGGAATATCTGTGGAAGCATCGGTGGGAATATCGGTGGAAGCATCGACAGAAGTGTCCGTAGAAGCATTGGTGGAGATATCCGTATCCGAAGAGAAATCTTCCGTAGAACCGGCATCGGGAACAACATCGGTTTCTTGCAATAACGTATCAGAAAGGGACTCGGTAGAAGTTGCCTCCGGATCCGCATGGTCTTCCAAGGGAGGTTCGGGGACAGAAAGGACCACATCGGGCACCCATTCCAGCACAGCGGAATCCATAATATAGCGGGGGTTTGTTTGGTCGTGATAGAGAGACGAGGTGCCAAACCACGCCTCAATTCTCACCTGCATGGTTTCTTTGGGCGTTACGGTGAAGGAAATTTCTCTCCCCTCCTCAGTTTGCCACAACTGTTGGGTATGGTAGGGAGCGGAGAACGATTCGGAATGGAGCAGGAAAAAGCCCGTGGTTGCCGTATCTTGGTCGGCAAAGGAGAGGATAATATAATAGGTGCTGTCTTTCACAAAATCCACGGTGACAGAATTGGACGTTTGTGCCACAGGAACAACCGAAATTCCGTTTTCATCGTTCAATTTCACCGTAATTTTCCCGCCAAAACGGGCCGTTTGAAGCGTATTGGATAGGGAGAACACGGAGGTGGTAAAATAGGCAAAAGCACTGATGCTCATCAGCACAAGGCATGAAATAATCACCAAAGAAATCAACGCAATCCGTACAGAAAGCATTGTTTCGCCGGATTTTTTCTTATGCTTTAACGGTGAAAAACAGGACTTCAACCAGGATTTCATCTTTCGGTTCTCCTTTCCTCATTTTTTAGGGTAAAAATCAGTTGCGGATTTGGTCGGCACGGACAACAACACCCAATTCCACCATGGGGATTTCCCCATCATCAAAGTTTGCCACATTTCCCACCGATTCGGGCATGGTGACAACCAGGGCAAAATACACCGTCTGTTGGGGGGCCACCGAGGGAACTTGTTTTGCGTATTGATTCAAGGGATTCACCGCAAAACTTTGTGCCGATTCACGGTTCTCAAAGGCGGCTATCATATCCGCTTCCGTATCAAAAACCGCAAGGCCGAACTTCAAATAATTCTGCAACCGAAACGATTCGCCCAAAACATTGGTCGATTCATTGGAATCGGTAACGGCAACAGAAGTTTGCAGTTGGAAGGCACGGTCTCCGATGTTTTCCGCCTTCAAAAATACCACCTGGGTATGGTTGGGTTCGTACCGTGCGGCAGAATTAAAAATTTCGGTATCCCCTTCCAAAATTGCCCAACCGCCTTGGGGGGTACGATAAGAAACTTCCACCTCAAAATCCGCAAAATGGAAAATATTGTTCAGTTGGGGCGAGGTATCGCGGAACCATGCCAAGGAAGTACCTATCCCCATAACAATCCACGCGAGAATCCCACACAGACCAAGGACAAAGGTAACTTTCTTCGCATATTTTTTAATCTTTTTCAGCAAACTCACGCGTTTGTCCTCCTTCCATGCAGTATTTGCTCAAAATAATTTATTCTTCGTCTTGCTTTCTCTTTCGAACGACAATAACAACTACAATCACAACAAGGGAGATTGCCAAGGGAATGAACCACCAACCCAATTTACTGTCGCTGGTGTTCGGGGGTTTGGGGTCGGAATCTTCCACAGGAAATTCCTCTGCCTTAAATTCCCAATTTAAATAGCCGATTTGATTTTGGTACTCGTTGCCCAATTCTGCGGGAACTTGCAAGGTTACAATCAAATCCACCGTTCCGCCGGAATACAGAGTTCCGAGGCAAACCCAATCCGTCAACTGGGCAGGTTCGGAGAGGGCGGCATCAAACAGATAGGGAGTTTCTTCCGCAGAATCCATCGTTACCTGCAAAGACAGTTGAGACAAGAATGCTTTGGATTCTTCCGTTGCTCCCAAAGAACGCAGATAAAGGTCCACTTTCACCTTGTCGGAAGCATCGTTTTTCACGGTGATGGTCTGGGTCAAGGTGTCCCCGGGCATAACCCCTTTGAAATTCGAAAAAAGGTCGGAAAGAGAGTAGTCACTCCCCGAGGCAAAAACAAATTTCTGTGCATTCCCGTCATAGGACACATTCCCATTCGCAAGGGCAGAAACCGTTGCGGTTGCAAGAAAAACAAGGGATAAAAGAATCGTTAAAATCTTTTTCATTCAACCCCTCCTGCTTCCATGGGCCAACCTGCTGCTGTGTAAACCAGGTTGTCGGTCAAGGGATTGTTTTGGCTTTGAACGGCTTGGGCTTCGATGGTCAAAAGCAAGGTTTTTCCCAAATATTGGGTATCCACTTGCGACCCCACAATTTCCACGTGAGAGAACACGTCGGGAGTGGTCTGCCCCGGCTGAACAATACCGTTATAATAATACCAGCCCTCGTGGAACGTCCACAATTCTTGGTTGATATTCAACTTGAAACATTCTTCCGCGGAAAGTTCCTCGGAATCAATGCCGTACACAATTTTTACCCGCAAATAGAAGGGATTTTCACAAATATTTTCCACACTGACCTTTTTGGAAACCACGTCCCCGGGCATGACGTAAACCCCGCCTTTGGGAAATTCGGTCCCCGCGTCGGTCATTTCGTGAATCTTCAATTGGATTCCGCCGGAGGTTACCACGTTGGTGGCGGTGCCGACGGTGGAATAATACGCCAACGTACCTTGCATAAAAAAGGTGAGAACCAAGGCAATCAGAGCAACCGTTACAATCTTTAATTTCATTTTTCCCAACGCGATTTCCTCCTTTTCTACAAATTTCGCCAAAGCAATCAAAAGGCACAAGCCGAAGCTTCCACCCTTTGATTCCCTCCCAACCCTCCGAGGAGGGTTGGGACAGGGGATTGTCACGGATAATCCGGTAAATCAATTACCAAACGGGAACATCGGTGAGGGTAACACCATCAACAATCCAAGTGGCCTCAAAAATGGTAGAACCCTTGGAATTGTTGTAGAGCTTTCCTTCAATACCGGTGCAGTTGGTCAGAGTAATGGTCTGACCGGATGCTGCTTCGCACAGTGCATCTTCCAAATAATAATATTTCTTTTGTGTGGTAAGATTCTGTGCAACCTCTGTTCCGCTAACTTCCGGATCGACCACATAAGTAAATGTGCGTTCTACATCATTTATGTCTGTTGCGGTAATTGTTACGAC
>JAZRUJ010000007.1:0-33988 GCA_045652445.1 Eubacteriales bacterium
TAATCTCAATGGGGGGCAAGGCTTTTCCGTTCAATACCCCCACGGAAAATTCTCTGCCGGAAATTTTGGATTCGATCAAAATCAGATCTTCGTATTTTTTCGCTTCTTCCAGGGCAATCCGAAGCTCTTCCTCCGTATGCACGATGGAAATGCCCACACTGGAGCCGCAAGAACAAGGTTTGACTACGCAGGGAAGATTTGCGGTGGAGGGCAGGACGTCTTTCTTCAAATCCAACGTCACCCAATCCGCGGTGGGAATTCCCTCTGCTCGGAGAAGTTTTTTGGTAATATCTTTGTCCATAGCAAGGACACAACCCACGTGGGTCGAACCGGTAAAGCGAATGTTTTCCGCTTCTAAAATTGCCTGCATCTGTCCGTTTTCGCCCATCGCTCCGTGCAACGCCATAAACACGATGTCTGCGTGATGGCAAAGTTTTAACACGTTTTTGCCCACCAAAGAGCCTTTGTATGCCAACTTCTTCAAGGCGTCCATGTCCGGGGCGATTTCGGGGATTTGATAAGAATATTCTTCGTCTCCCTCCGAGCGGAACAGCGTGTTCAGGTCGGTGTTTTTGTCAAGTTCCATTCCCAAAAAGGCGTCCACCAGCAAAACCCGATGTCCCGACCGCATCAAAGAATTGGCAATCAGGCTTCCCGAAGAAAGGGAAACGTCCCGTTCCGGAGAATATCCCCCGGCAAGCACTACGATGTTCATTGTTGAATCCCCCTTATTTGAGTTTGACAAAGCCGTAAACTTCTCCCGATTGTACCCGGGCGATGCCGTCTTCGGTAAATTCACTGACCGCCGTCCACTTCATGCCGGAAATGTCCGTGCCGTCGGCATTGATAAAGCCCCATTTGGAACCGTCGCCTACTGCGGCGTAGCCGAATTCAAAATCCATAGCGGCGGCATACTGAAGAGAAATAACCTCTTTGCCCGTTCCGTCGATAAACCCGAATTTCCAGCCCGTGCCGGAAGATTCTGCTACTCGGGCAACTCCGGAATCGGTAAAGGAATAGGCTTTTTGATAGGTTTTCTGGGTAATTGTATTCCCGGTCTTATCAATGTATGTGTAGACCCGGTCTTTGGTCACCAGGGCGTATCCGTTGGAAAAACTTTCCGCTTCGTCCCAGGCGGGTTGAATTACGTAGGCACCGGATTTGTCAATAAATCCGTAGGGCTTGGTATATTCATCGCAAGCCGCCGCCAATCCTTCCGAAAAAGGTTTTGCGTCGTACCACAAAAAGTCCAAAGCCTGCTTTCCCTGGGTGTCTAGGTAGCCGGTGTTCATTCCTTGCTTTGTTTCGTAATAAAAGACAGGGATCAATCCCTCGTCTGCCAGGGACTTTGCTCCGTAGACAAATTCCGTCAGGGAATTTCCTTGGCTGTCGATAAATCCGTATTTGCCGTCCTTTTTCACACAGGCAACGCCGTTTTGAAAGGAAGAGGCTTCGCTGTAGACGGCGTTGGTTACGGCTTGTCCGGTCTTGTCGATATAGCCGCAGTAATTTCCCTGTCCGTAAACGGCAAGCCCTTCGGAAAAGGCGTAGGTGAATGTGAGGGTAAAGGGAATGACTACGTTTCCGGTGGCATCAATATAGCCCCATTTCCCCCCGCTCTGCACTGCCGCAAGTCCTTCGGAGAAAGAGTAGGCTCCGTCGTATTTTGCTTCAATGATCAGGGTTCCGTCCGTGTTGATAAAGCCCCATTTTCCGTCTTTCTTTACGGCTGCCATGCCTTCGGAAAAATCCCGGGCGTTGTCCCATTGACCTTCCAGGGTATATAAATATTGGTTGTCAACGGTTTTCAGCCGATCCCCCGAACAAAGAATCACCGTCACGATGATCGCTGCCGCAACAACCAACGCCAGACCCGACCAAAGAAGAATTTTTTTCATTATAAAACTCCTTGCATATAGTTATACATTATAATAATATCATATTTTTTACAAAAAAGCAAGGGCATTTTTACGGCAGAAACCGAAAGTTGGTATATTTTTCTCTGTCGGGGAGAGGATAATCACAGGTAATGATGGATTTTTCAAAAAAAGGAAGGTACGTTCCATGTATGTAAAAATAAAAAAAACCACGCTGATCGTTTTTGCCATACTGTCTGCGTTGACAATTCTCGGACTGTGTGCCGGAGTGATTGCCATGAACACGGCAAAAAACGATCAGCAAAAGACTTATGAGACTCAGGTGGCGGCAAGCTGGCGGCAATCGGTGGCGGAACTTTCGGGAGCATTAAACGACCTGGAGACCGATCTGCAAAAGGGGCTGTTTTCTTCCGGGGATTATCAGACCGTTTCTTGGGCAGCTCAAGTCTTTTCCGAGGCGGGAGCCGCCCGGACGGCGTTGGAATCTTTGCCGGTCTACGAATTACGGTTACAAGGCACCGAAACGTTTTTGAATCAAGTGGGGGAATTTACCCTGGAAATGGCACGAAAACAGTTGCGAGGGGAAGAATTGTCCCAACAGGAACAGTCTTCTTTGCAGACGCTGGCACTTCGTTCCCGGCAGTTGGCGGACGAGGTGATGATGTTGTCGGAGAAAATTGCCGATGAAAATCACGACTACCAAGCAATGCAAGAATTGCTTCTTCCCTCACAAGAGGGGGAAGAAAAGACGGAATTTGAGTCTTTGGAAGATATTTTTTCCGGGGATCAGCCTTTGACCTACGACGGAGAACATTCCGCCTGGTGGGAAACGAGAACGTCGAAGTGGTTGGAGACCTTAAATGAGGTAGATAAGGCTCAGTTAAAGAGTCTTGGGGCAGAACTTCTTTCGGTCAATCAAGAAGAGTTGACGGAAGAAAGCCGGTTTGACACGCCCTTTTTGTTCCGGGAATTCCGCAAGGGAGACATGGGGATCGCGCTCACCGAACGGGGCGGACTGTTGTACGGATTGAGCCGCCTCCGGGAGGTTTCGGAGTCCAAACTTTCCGTGGAAGATGCCTTGACGTTCGGAAGCGAGGGACTGGCGGAATTGGGTTATGAACACATGGAGCCGGTTTCCTGGCAAACGGCGGAAAATACGCTGACGGCGGTCTACGTTCTTCGGAGCCAAGGGGTGTTGGTTTATTCCGACCGAATTACCGTTACCATGGCATTGGATAACGGAGAAATTTTGACGGTCAATGGGGTGGAATATCTTCTTGCTCACGATCCGGATCGGAATGTGACCCATACCGTTTCCAAAGAAGAAGCCTTGCAGGTTCTCCGCAGTGATTTAAAGGTGGAGTCGGCAGATCTTGCCTTGGTCCCCGGGGGAGACGGAAGTGAAAAACTTTGTTGGCAGTTTACCGTCTACGACGATACGGAAACCCGAGCCATGGTCTTTGTCAACGCCAATACGAAAGTGGAAGAAGAAATCCTTCTTTTAATCGAAGAAGACGGACGGCGAACGGCAATTTAACAGGAAATGTACCGTGCAAAATAAAAGTAAAAAATCCCGGGGATAGTATCATCCCCGGGATTTTTTTATAGTCAATGATCTGCGTGAAGGCGAAAGCCGTTCCCCAAAACTTCCGTGGCGTCGGATACAATGAGAAAGGCGTCGGGATCGGCGGCTTTTACCGTTTGTTTCAGGTGGAAAAGTTCGTAGTTTCTCACTACGACCAAAATCACTTTGCGTCCCTCCTGTGTGTATCCTCCCTCTGCATTCCAGACGGTGGCACCCCGGTTCACGTCTTTTAAAATCCCTTGCAGCACTTCTTCCTGTTTATCGGTGATAATGCTGACGCTTTTTGCTCGTTCCATGCCATTGAGTATGGCGTCGATTACCGTAGACGAAAGCCAGACGGTAATGGCGGAATAGAGAATCGACCACAAATCCCGATACACGATGGCAGCAAAAATTAAGATTACTCCGTCGGCAATCAGAATTACTTTCCCGTAACTTGCTCCCCGGAACCAGCCCTTGATGAGTTTTGCCAAAAGGTCGGTGCCTCCTGTCGCCATCCCTCTGCTGAAGATCAGGCTCAATCCCAATCCCGCAAGGACGCCCCCGGCAATGGCGGCCAAAAGTTTGTTTTCCGTAAAGGTGGGCAAAAAACCTACCGCGTCTAAAAGCAGAGACATCACCACCGTGGCAAAGAGGGTCTTAATAAAAAAGGTTTTCCCCAGCTTTTTCCAAGAAAGCAGAAATAGGGGTATATTCATCGCCAAAACCGAAAGACCGATGGGCAGATGCCACAGATAGTTCAGCACCATTCCGATCCCGGTCAATCCCCCCACGGAAATGTGATTTGGGTCAATAAACATACGGACGGCGGCGGCGTAGAAAAAATTCCCCACCAGAGCAAATAGAATATCCAATGCCGCAGATTTAAAAAGGACAAAAAATTTCGGTTTCATGGGCAGAATCCTTTCAAAAAATCCCCGGCATAGAAAGGCTATGTCGGGGGGATATTATTGAGAAAGTTGCTGATAGATTCGCTGAAACAATTCCTCCAACCGCTGGGTGTTCCCAATCAAATAAAGATATCCGAACAGGGTTTCCAGTCCGGTGGCTCGTTTGTATTGGATCACGTCGGAGTTGCGATGCCCCACGGCGTCAGAGTTGCGTCCCCGTTTGAATATGGCTTCTTCCGCTTCGGTCAAATGAGGCAAAATTGCTTCCAGACCGTTGCTTTGGGCGGTGGCGGAAACGAACTGCAACGCTTCTCTGTGCAATTTTCCGTTGGGTCGGTTTTCCTGTAATACTAATGTTTCCCGGACGAGAAGCTCGTATACTCCGTCCCCCAAATACGCCAGCGTCAGAGGAGAATATTGCCGAGCTTGGGCTTCGGAAATAGGGTGGTCGTTTTGCAGCATTTCTTACAGTTCCCTCCGGTTTTCGATTGCTTTTGCCAGGGTCAATTCGTCCGCGTATTCCAGATCGCCTCCCACAGGAAGCCCAAAGGCAAGGCGGGAAACTTTCAAATTCATGGGCTTGAGCAGTTTGGAAAGATAAATGGCGGTAGCGTCCCCTTCTACCGTAGGATCGGTGGCGAGAATGACTTCCTGAATGGGTTTTTCTGCTACTCGAATCAGTAATTCTTTAATTTTTAAATCCGAGGGTCCGATGCCGTCCATGGGGGAGATGGCACCGTGAAGCACGTGATACAGCCCCTTATAGCCGTGGGTCTTTTCCACTGCCATCAGATCTGCGGGGGTTTGTACTACGCAAACTACACTCTGATCCCGCGTGGGGTCGGTGCAAATGGGGCAAACGTCATTTTCAGTCAGATTTTGGCAATCTTTACAGTACCGCACCGATTCCTTTGCCCGTAAAATAGCGTCGGCAAAGGCTCTCGCGTCCCGTTCCGGCATATTCAGAATATGAAAAGCCAGCCGCTGGGCGGATTTTCCGCCAATTCCCGGCAAAGCACGGAAATGTTCCGTGAGTTCTTCCAAAGAGTTAAAACGGTAGGTCATATCAGAATCCGGGGATATTGGGCAGATTCAATCCTGCCGTCAGTTTGCCCATTTCTTCCGCATTGGCATTTTCCACCGTTTCAATGGCTTGATTGACGGCGGTAATCAAAAGATCTTCCAGCATCTCGGGTTCTTCTTTCGCGTCGTCCAGAAGTGCGGGGTCGATCTTGATTTCCAAAACTTCTTTTGTGCCTTTGATCTTCACGTTCACGGCTCCGCCGCCGGCGGCAACGTTATATTCCCGTTCGTTAAGTTCTTCTTCCATGCGGGCGGAATTTGCTTGAAATTCCTGAAGTTGTCTCATCATTTCTGCTTGAGAATTTTGTTTGGGGATACGGACTTTCATGGTGTGATCTCCTTAATCGTCATATTCATCGATCTCTTCTTCGTCTCCGAAGTCAAAGAGATTTTCTTTTTGTAAAAATTGTACGGTGGCATGGGGAATGTATTTATCGGGGGCACAGCGTTCGATTTTGACGGAATACCCCTCCTTGCGGTTTTCTGCCAAAGCCGATTGAATCAATGCCATACAGTTCGGGGTTTTTATTTCCCGATAGTCCTGATCGTTTTCCGCAATTACAATAATTTCCCGATTCCGGTATACGGCGGGGAGGGATTGAAGGATAAAGCCCAGCAGCCGTTCTTCCCGGCTGACGGTATGGGCGATGTCCCTCCAAGCGTCCAAGGGCTGCCACCCCTCCACAAAGGTGTTGTCTGTGGAGACTTCCGAACGGACGGTCGATTGCTTGGAGGCGGGTTTTTGTACCGGTTGAGAAAATTGGCTTTCCGGTTGATGATATTTTCCTGCCGAAGCAACGGAAGGATTGGCAAAGGGGTCTTCAAAGACCGGAATCCCCTTTTTCGGTTCCGGCGGAGTCGGTTGCTTTGGAACCGGCGGTTGCTTCGCTACGGGTTCCTCCGGTTTGGGAGCCGAGATTGGAGATGGGGTCAACTTTCCGGGAATGGTTTGAGGCGTCGGATCCGTTTTTACAGCAATGCCGGATTGTTTTAACTCCTGTAACTGTTGTTCCAAGGTGGCGATCCGGGCTGTTAGATCCTTGGGATCGGGCTGCAGATCCGGACGAGACAGGCGAAGCATGCAAACTTCCGTGTCTGCCCGCTTGTCCAGGCTTCGGGGAAGCAACGCTACCGTGTCCTGTAACACCCGGAGGGAATATAAGATCCGTTCCACAGGGAACCGTTTTGCTATTTCCGTCAGGGCGATGGTATCCGCTTCACTTTTTTCCAACAAAGCGGTGGGGTTGTTTGCGGAGCGGAACACCATGACGTCTTTCATGGTATCCATCAAATTGGTGCAAAGCCGTCCCAGATCCGCCGAGGCATTGTACATATCTTCCACCGCACGGTACAGAGTGTCCGTATCGCCGTCGGCAATGGCGGTCAGAAGATCGAAAATTCTGCGTTTGGGGATAACTCCCAACACCGTTTCCACCTGTTCAAAGGTGTTTAAATCGATGACTTTATCCAAAATGGAAAGCCCGTCCCGGGAAGATCCGTCTGCCAATTCGGCGATCAGATCTAAGGAACGTTCGTCCAAGGATTTTCCCTCTTTTTCCAGCACGGAACGGAACTGCTCTATGAGAGTCTTCTTGGGCAATCTTAAAAAATCAAACCGCTGACACCGGGAAAGAATGGTGGCGGGAATTTTGTGAATTTCCGTGGTTGCCAGAATAAACAGGGCGTGGGTAGGAGGTTCTTCCAGGGTTTTCAGCAAAGCGTTGAATGCCCCCGGAGAGAGCATATGAACTTCGTCGATGATGTAAACTTTGTATTTTGCCGCCGTGGGTGCGTAGACCACTTCTTCCCGAATTTGGCGGATATTTTCCACCCCGTTGTTGGAAGCGGCGTCGATTTCTTCTACGTCGTACAGCGTGCCGTCCAAAAGCCCCTTACAAATGTCGCATTCGTTACAGGGGTTCCCGTCGACGGGGTTTTGACAGTTGACTGCCCGAGCCAAAATCTTAGCACAGGTGGTTTTCCCCGTCCCCCGCGTTCCGGTAAACAGATAGGCATGGGAGATCTGTCCCGTTGCCACCTGACGGCGAAGCGTTTCGGTGATGGCGTCTTGCCCCAAAACGTCCCCGAAGGACAGGGGGCGATATTTTCGATATAATGCGTAGTACATTGACGTATCCTCCGAGGTAAGATTTCTAAAAAAAGAGAACGGGTTACTTGCTGTGCACTCCGCCGATTGCTTAATGCTGCTCAGTTTCCTGCCTGACATGGTTCACAAGGCAAAGTCACGCAAGACCCGTTCGTCCTCTATTATACTATAAACAAAATAAAATATCAAGTCTTTTTTTAAAGATTTCATTTTTTCTCCTCAAATCTCTTTACATTTGTCCTGTTTTATGGTAAAATGGGAGTAAGAAACCGGGAAAGGGGAGAGAACGAATGCGATTGGACGCCGCCTGTGCGTTAGGAACGGGAAAAGGCAGAAAAGAATGCCGGGACGCCATCCGGAAAGGGCTTGTGACCGTGGGCGGTTCCGTGGTAAAAAAAACCGACGCTTTCGTGTCGGAAAAAGATCAAGTCACTTTTGCCGGCGAGCCCCTGGATTTACGGGAACATCTGTATTTTATGCTCCACAAACCCGCCGGAACGGTCAGTACCACGGAAGATATTCCCGAAAGCGTTTTGAAGCTGTTTGACGAAAAATACCGCAAACGTCTTTTTTGTGTGGGGCGGTTGGATAAAGATACCACCGGGCTTCTGTTTTTGACCGACGACGGAGCGTTTGACCATCGTTTGATGTCCCCCAAGCATCATGCGGAAAAAGTATACGAAGTGACTCTTGCCTTTCCGCTTTCTCCCTCAGATCTTTCCAAAATGGAGCCGGGCATGACTCTGGAAAACGGGGAGACAACCCTTCCTTGCCGGGTTGAAAAACAATCGGATACCCAATGCATCATTACCTTGAGAGAGGGAAAATACCATCAGGTAAAGCGGATGTTTGCCGCGGTGGGAAATCGGGTGGTGGGGTTGCATCGCCGTTCCATTGGCGGCGTTTCCTTAGATGAAGGGCTTCTACCGGGACAGTATCGGGAACTGACCGAAGAAGAAGTATCCAAGCTCTCTTAATCAAATTAAAAAGTTTTCAAGACCTTCCTCCGGGGAGGTCTTTTTTCTGTAGTCGCTCCGATATACTGTATCAGGAAAGGAGCGATTTGTATGGTGACAAAGCAGGGAGTTTTGGTGCATACCTGTACCGGCGACGTTCTGTTTGGAGAACGATCCGAAAATTATACCGGATTTTCCGGGGTTTTGTGGGAAGAAGAGCGTGGGTTTTTCCTTCGGGCATATGATTCTTCCGGGGAGATCCGTCCTCCGGCGGAAGTTTTGTGCGGTGCGGGAAAAATGCTTTGGGATCAAGGAGTTCGAGAGTGTCCGGTGACGGTGGTCTCTCCCTTTGCGGAGGAAGAATATCGCCTGTTGACTTCTTCTTGTGCCGATCGGATCACCGGAGTAACGTTTCAAGTCGGAAAAGCAGATTTTATGCCGAAAAATATACCGTTACGGTTTGAAAAATCCATTATAAACGACAAAATTTGTCTTCCGGAGCAGCGGCCCTTTCGGTTAACGGCGTTGGGGTTTTCCGACCCGTACGGAGTCATCTTCGTGGACACGGTGGGGGATTGTTCTTTGCTGGAACAAGGGAAAAAGATCAGCTCCATGAAAGTGTTTCCCCAGGGGGCGGAAATTTTGTTTGCCTATTTGCGATCGGAAAAAGAATTACATCTGCGGGCATATCATCGTAATGGCAGTTTTTCGGTGCGGGGGAACGACGTTTGTGCCGCCTTGGCAGCAGCGGTTGCTACGGGGCGTTGTCTCCCCAATACGGCGGTGACAGTACCCCTTGCCCAAGGGGACCTGCGTGCCGTCTGCACCAAAGACTGGGAACTGTTTTTGACCATGCCGATTCTTTCTTGACTTTTTTGATAAGATATGGTACAATAGGAACACCAAAAAACAGGAGAAAAAAACATGGATTTTAATCAGCCGGGCAAGGTTTTCCTCGCTCCTTTGGCGGGGGTGACCGATCGGGCATTCCGTGAAATCTGCCGTCAGCAGGGGGCAGACGGGGTTTGTACCGAAATGGTAAGTGCCAAAGGGATTTGGTACAAAGATAAAAAAACCGCCGACTTGTTATATTTTGGCGAAAAAGAAGAACCTTGCGGCATTCAGTTGTTTGGTTCCGAGCCGGAAATCGTTGCCCACGGCGTCGCCCACGCTTTAACGTATAACCCTGCCTGGGTGGATCTGAATATGGGTTGTCCCGTGCCGAAAATTGTGAAAAACGGTGACGGAAGTGCTTTGATGAAAAATCCCGTTCAGGCAGAATCGGTGATTCGAGCCGCCGTAAAAGCCGCGGGGGAAACTCCCTTGACGGTGAAATTCCGCTTGGGGTTTGAGGAAGATATTTCCGTGGAATTTGCTCAAATGTGTCAGTCTTCCGGGGCTGCGGCAATCTGCCTTCATGCCCGCACCCGTTCTCAAATGTATTCGGGGAACGCGGACTGGTCAGCTATCGGTCGGGTGAAGAATGCGGTCAAAATCCCGGTAATGGGAAACGGCGATATTTTTGCTCCGGAGGATGCGGTAAAAATGTGGGAAACCACCGGGTGCGATCACGTGATGGTGGCAAGGGGTTCTTTGGGAAATCCGTTCTTGTTTGCTCAAATCAAGCAACTGCAACAGACCGGGCGGTACGAGGAGCCTACTCCGTTCCAACGGTTGCAAATGGGGCGGAAAATTGCCGAAAAAATGCTGGAATATAAGCCGGAAGTGTTGGCCGCCGCCGAAGCGAAAAAACAGGTGGTTTGGTGCATGAAAGGGTTGCGGGACAATGCAAAATACAAAAACCGTATTTTCGCATCCCATTCTATGGAAGAACTGTTCGCGATTCTGTGGGAATATGAAGAAAAAGTAAGGGACGAAAATGAAAAAAATAACCCATGCGATTTTTGATTTTGACGGTACCATCGGCGATTCTCAATGGGTTTGGGCGGAAATCATTCCCCGAATCTTTCTCCGCTGGGGATACGACGTGACGGAAGAAGATTTTGCTGCTTATAAAGCACTTCCCCCCTTGGAAAAGGTTCCCTATTTCTTGAAAAAATTTTCCTTGTCTTCAGAGCATAGGCCGACCCTGGACGATTATACCGAATGTATTGCAGAATATTATCGCACCGACAACACCTTAAAGCCGGGGGTAAAAGAATTTTTAGATTACCTAAAGGAGAACGGGGTTTCCCTTTCGGTCTTTTCCGCCACCCGGTCGGAAGCGGTGAAAGAAGGGCTTGCGGCGTTGGGCGTGGAATCTTATTTTGACCGGGTGTTTTCTACCCGGGATATAGGCATCGGGAAAGACAATCCGGATTCCTTTCGGTATTGTTGTGACGTGATGGGTGTTTCTCCCGAAAATTGCCTGATGGTGGAAGATTTTCTGCCCAGCATGAAAACCGCAAAATCCTTGGGAATGACGGTTTATGCCATTTATGATAAGACTTCCGAACAGGTTCAGGCAGAGATTCGCCAGGTGGCGGACCGTTACGCGGCGGTATCCATGTGTGAATTTTTTGATTAAAAAAACAGAAAGATCCGGCTTGTCGTTTCCGATGAGCCGGTTCTTTTCTGTCATTCTTCGTTTTTTTACAAATCGTCGACGTCCTGGACCGGGGGTTCCCCCTCTCGCGTGACGCCGGTGTAGCTGCCGTTCACATCGGACCGAATCCTGTCATCACGGGTTGTTCGGAAAGAACGGGCCAGCTCTATGGGATCAACGGGTTTGCGACGGTCGTTCGACCTCGCCGAAGAATTTTTTTTCTGTTCCATTCGTATCACCAAGCATAGTATGACCCTACCATACTATAATATAGCGGAACTTTTTTCCAATGGTTAAGTTTCAAAATTTTGCCGTAACGCCAGTAAAATTTTTTTCTCTTTTCGGGAAACTTGTACTTGCGTCAGACCCAAAGCCTCTGCCGTCTGTTGTTGGGTTCGGGAATAAAAATATCGAAACGTAATAATCTTCCGTTCCAGGGGAGGAAGATTGGAGATTCCCTCTTTTAACGCCAAAAGATCAATTTGCGGAATGGATTGAACCTCTTCGACCGTGTCCGCCAAGGACAAATTTCCCTCGTCTCCCACGGGGGATTCCAGGGAAACCGGCTTTGCGGTGCCTTCCATGGCTTGTAAAATTTCTTCCCGGGAAAGTCCGGTTTCTTCCGAAAGTTGAGACAGGGTGGGAGATTCTCCCCGAATCGAAATCCATTGTTGTTCTGCCCGGCGAAGACGGAGATAATTTTCTTTGACGGTGCGGCTGACCTTGATGGGGCTGTCGTCCCGTAAAAACCGTCGGATTTCTCCCAAGATCACCGGCACGGCATAGGTGGAAAAGCAAACGCCCCGATCGGCGTCAAAATTTCGCACGGCACGAAGTAATCCCATCATGCCCACCTGGTACAGATCTTCAAAATCCTGTCCGCTGGATAAAAACCGCCCCGCTAAAGACGTCACCAGACGGGCGTGTCGGTTCAAAAGCCTTGCCTCGGTTTGGTCGGAGGTTTCTCCCGGCAGGGGGGAACAGTCAAAGGTCGTTTCGTTCATGACGTCCGCCTATGTACTTGTCCATCACCACCGTGGTTCCTTTCCCGGGAAGGGAGCGAACCCGAATGTGGTCACTAAACCCTTGCATGATGGAAAAACCCATGCCTGCCCGATCGTCGTTTCCGGTGGTAAAGCAGGGTGTCATGGCTTTGGGAATGTCGGTAATCCCCCGTCCTTTATCCCGGACGGTGATTCGGATCTTGTTTCCCGCAAAAATTTGCACTTTTAGTCGCACCGTTCCGGGCTTGTCTCCATAGCCGTGAACGATGCAGTTGGTCACCGCTTCGGAAACGATGGTTTTGATTTCCGCAATTTCTTGCAGCGTAGGATCTAATTGGGACAAAAACGCCGCCGCTGTGACCCGGGCAAAACTTTCGTTGACCGATCGGGCGACGAAGACCAGCGTCATTTGATTTAATTCTTTCATATTATAATATCATTCCTTTCCGGTTCAGTATTCCCCAAACTTCGGCAAATTATTCCAAAAATTAACTGATTTTGACGATTCGCTTCAAATCTGCCATCTCAAAAATATGGGCAACGTTTCCCGGAAGGTCGGTCAATTCTACTTCGCCACCCAAAGAATGCATCAGCCGATACCGCCCTAGCACCACCGCAATTCCGCTGCTGTCACAAAAATCCACCTTGGAAAAATTCAAAATTAAGCAAAGCGGAGAGTGTTTTTTTATTAACTCATCAATTTCCATTCTTAAATTTGTGGCGGTGTGATGGTCGATCTCTCCTATAATTGATACGTTCAAAATCCGTTCTTGCACGTCGTACGTTATCATTTGTTTTCACCTCTCCCTTATTGTAGTGTATTTGCCATTCGGATTCCGTCGAATGGGGGAGTGTTGTTAAATTTCACAATTAGTTCACAAATATCCTCTTGACAACCTGTATAAAATTTGATATAATAGACTCAAAGGAATAAGAATCATTCCTAAAAATGAAAATGAACAATCAGTCAATTATGGAGGTATTTGATTATGAAAAAGTTTGTATGTGGTGTTTGCGGTTACGTTCATGAAGGGGATGCAGCTCCCGAAAAATGCCCGGTGTGCAAAGTTCCTGCTGATAAATTTAAGGTTATGGAAGCCGGTGCCAAGTTGGCAGCAGAACATGAATACGGTGTTTATGGCAAAACCGTAAAGAACAATCCCGACATCAGCGAAGAAGATAAAAAATTCATCTTTGAACAGTTGATGGCAAACTTTAACGGGGAATGTGCCGAAGTCGGTATGTACCTGTGCATGGCTCGTATCGCTCATCGGGAAGGCTATCCCGAAGTGGGTCTGTACTGGGAAAAGGCTGCTTATGAAGAAGCCGAACACGCCGCTAAATTTGCGGAACTTCTGGGGGAAGACCTGGAACCCAACATGAAGGCTACCACCAAAGATAACCTGAAGTGGAGAGTTGACTGCGAATACGGTGCCACCGCCGGCAAATTCGACCTTGCCGCTTGTGCCAAAAAGAACGGCCTGGACGCTATTCACGACACCGTCCACGAAATGGCCCGCGACGAGGCTCGCCACGGCAGAGGCTTGGAAGGTCTCTTGAACCGGTACTTTAAATAAGTATTCGTGGCAAACTTCTTTATAATTAAGGAATACGTTACTGGCGTATTAAAAGGTATGCAGAAAATTACTGCATGCCTTTTAACTTTTTTGCATTAAATCTATGTGTTATATATTGATTTCTTGATAAAAATGTGGTAAAATAAAAATGAATTGTTGTATTTAGTGTAGCAAGGAGATATCATATTATGAAGTTTATGGATTTTTGTGCTGGCATAGGTGGGGGAAGATTAGGGCTTGAAAAGAACAATCTTGAATGCGTAGCACATAGTGAAATAGATATGATACCCAATTATACATATAGATTGTTTTTCGGCGAAGAAGAAAAAAATTATGGGGATCTAATGTGTATAGATACCAAAACGCTTCCGGATTTTGATATTTTAATAGGAGGTTTTCCTTGTCAAACATTCAGTATTTTGGGGAAAAGAGCAGGCTTTGAAGATTGTAGAGGTCTAATTATTTATGGACTTATCAAAATTTTAGTAGAGAAGGACATCCCTTACTTTATTTTAGAAAATGTAAAGGGGTTAGTTAATCATAATAAAGGTGAAACATTAAAGGTTATATTAAAAGAACTTTCTAGTGTTGGTTATCACGTTGAATGTAAAGTTCTCAATTCTGAAAATTATGGAGTTCCGCAATCACGGGAAAGAATATATTTTGTGGGAATAAAAAAGGACCTTATGAAAAAACCGTTTGAATGGCCCAAAGAGGAAGAAACTCCAAAGATACAAGATTACTTAATAGATACTGATAATGATATTTTGGATTTTGATAATTTTACTTGGCAGAAATACATAAACAACAAATATAATAAAGGTAAATTCGATTTTAAAGAGCTACTAAAAGAAGATTATTTGGTATTAGATTGGAGACAAAGTGATTTAAGGTTGTATCGGGGTGGGGTCCCAACACTAAGAACTGGAAGACATGGAATATTATATGTAAAGAATGGTAAATTGAAAAAGTTGAGCGGTTATGAGGCATTGCTCTTGCAAGGGTTTCCCAAAGAGTTCGCAGAAAAGGCAAAAAATGCAAAAATAAGTAGCAATAAATTATTGTCACAGGCAGGGAATGCTATGACGGTTTCTGTTATAAGTGCCATAGGGAAATCACTCTTGGAGTGCATATAAGGAGATTTGGAAAATGGAAGATTTAGTTTTAAGAGGTTCAAGGACTGCTAAAGATGGTTTTAAGAATGAAAAGGAAGTAGCAGATAAGTTTAATCATTGGAAAACAGATGAAGAAGCAAAACAATGGTTAGTTATTATGCAGTATGATTTGAATGCCATTGAATATGTAAAGGCAGTAGTTTTGAGTGGTTATAAAGCAGATATAAATGTTCAAGTCCAAATCAAGTTAAAGAATGCTATTGATACTGAAAACATACAAGTAAAACTGGTAAGCAATGAAAAAGGGTTTAATCAAGTTGATAAAAGATGGTTATCACACTACAAAGAACTTTGGAACATACCAGATAATGTTTATGAAATATTAGAATATTTTACAGGAGAAAAATTACCTTATAAAACAGGAACAAAAGATAAAAGAAGAATGTTTTTAAGTGAAATGGAACCCGAAAAACAAAATGCTGTGATAGACTGGTTTAAACAAAATAAAACTTTAGTATTAACCGATATAATCAAAGGAAGAGGTCTTTTTTCCGCTGAATGGGTTCTTGTCGCACAAAAGGTAAAAAATAGCAGGTGGGTACTTAAAAATATAAATGAAGTTTTACAACATTATGCAGCCGGAGAAGTTATAGTATCGCCGAAAGGAAGCATAAAATTAGGAGGCGTCACGATACAAAGAAAAGGTGGAGATGGCGGAAGAGATACCGCAAAAATGTTGCAATTTAAATTAGATCCAACAAGTTTGTTTGATGCGTAAAAATTATTGTGTGAGATAAGGATCTTTGTAGTTTTTTAAAGATAGTGAACCACGGCAGAGGCTTGGAAGGTCTCTTGAACCGGTACTTCAAATAATTTTGCAAAAGGGAAAACCGCCTGCCGATTTGGTAGGCGGTTGTTTTTTTTGAGAAAAAAGAAACCGGAGAGAACCTTTTGATTCTCTCCGTCCTTTTTATTCTTTTTCTTTGGTCAAAACTTTTTTCTGCCACGTTTTCTTTCCGCATTCGGGGCATTTCATATGCCGGGTTCTGCCCATATGAGGTGCCAGGTACATGGTTTTGAGCTCGGGGACATAACGGTGCCCGCAAGCCTGACATTCATAATATCCGGCGACCTGTTCGATCTTCATGGCAAATCCAAACCCAATAAAGGCGGGAAGAAAGCCGGAGAATGCGATGACAACTCTTACCCACTCTTCCATGGGGATCGGTGCATAGGCAGCCACAAAGCAAGGAACCATCATAATGATGAGGGAAAGGATCCCGACAACCCATTCCAAGGTGAGTAGTCTGCGGTCGCTTTGTTTCTTTTCTTCCACCAATTCCAGCAGTTTTTGTTCCATTTCGTTGTTATAATTTTCCATAGATATAACCTCCCCATGTAATAAATCGTTTACTGTAATTTGCAGGATCTTGCACAACGGCAGCATCAAAGAAGCATCGGGCAGGGATTTTCCCCGTTCCCATTTGGAAACAGCCCGGTCGGTAATCCCCAGAGCTTCTGCTAATTGCAATTGGGTCAAACCTACGTCTTTTCGCCGTTGGGCGATGAATCTTCCGATTTTCAGCTGGTCCATAGTGCCGTCTCCTTTCATTAACAGTATAGCACGATGTGGGAGGAAAGTAAACATACCGTTGGTTGAGTGTTCGTTGTTCTACCGGGGGTGGAGTGTTGAAAAAAGTGCCTGTTGTCTGGACAGGCACTTTCAGTATTCTCTTTTTGAGACAGGTTATGCCTTGTAACTGTCTTTCAGATTGACGATGAGATTAAAGACGTCTTCGGAATGAATGTCTTTGCAGAAATAACCGTTACGGACAAATTGGAACCGGTCGCCGGGTTGTGCATCTGCCAGGGCGGGTTCCACTTTGCAGTTCTTCATCACCGTCAAAGAATCGGTGTTCAACAAGTCCATATAGGTCTGTCCTTCGGGCAAATCGAACACGTTTTCTTGGGTGAACAGCCGATCGTACATGCGGATTTCCGTGTCGATGGCGTATTCGGTGGAGACCCAATGAACGGTCCCCCGGACTTTACGACCGTCCGCAGGCATTCCCGAACCGGTTTCCAGATCGGCGGAACATTTCAGTTCGATTACCTTGCCGGCTTCGTCTTTTACGATTTCGTCGCAACGGACGATATAAGCTCCCATCAGACGGCATTCTCCGCCGGGTTTCAGCCGATGGAATTTACCGGGAGCGTCTTCCATGAAGTCGCTGCGTTCCACGTACAGGGTCTTGGTAAAAGGCACCTGACGGGTTCCGGCGTTTTCGTCCTGGGGATTGTTGGGCAGGGTGAAATATTCTACTTTATCGTCGGGATAGTTGGTTACCGTCACCTTCAAAGGATCGATGACCGCTACTCTGCGGGGGGCAACTTCGTTTAATTCCGCACGAATGCAGTGTTCCAAAAGCCCGATGTCCACGATGGAGTAGGCTTTGGCAACCCCGGCTTTTTTAACAAATTCCAAAATGGAGGAGGGAGTGTAACCACGACGGCGAAGTCCACACAGGGTGGGCATGCGGGGGTCGTCCCAGCCATCGACTCTACCGGTTTCCACCAGTTCCCGCAAGAATCGTTTGCTCATGACGGTATACGTCAGGTTCAGTCGGGCAAATTCTCTCTGTTTGGGACGGGGACGAAGGTCAATGTTTTCGGTAACCCAGTCGTACAGGGGTCTGTGATTTTCAAATTCAATGGAGCAAAGAGAGTGGGTAATCCCCTCAATGGCGTCCTGGATGGGATGAGCATAGTCGTACAAGGGGTAAATGCACCATTTGTCCCCTTGACGGTGATGAGAGGTGTGAACGATACGGTAAATGGCAGGGTCTCTCAAGTTGATGTTGGGAGAAGCCATGTCGATCTTTGCCCGCAGGGTCTTTGCACCGTCGGGAAATTCGCCGTTTTTCATTCGTTCAAACAGTTCCAGGTTTTCTTCCACGGAACGGTTCCGGTAGGGAGATTCTTTGCCGGGTTGGGTCAGCGTGCCGCGATATTCCCGCATTTCTTCCGCGGAAAGGTCGCAAACGTAGGCTTTGCCTTCTTTGATCAGCTGAATGGCAAAATCGTAGCATTTATCAAAGTAGTCCGATCCGTAAAAAATGCCCCCGTCGGGAATCGTACCCAGCCATTCCAGGTCCGCCTTAATGGCGTCTACGTATTCCGTATCTTCCTTGGCAGGGTTGGTGTCGTCCAAACGCAGATTGAATTTTCCGCCGTATTTTTTCGCCATGGAGTGGTTGATCCAAATGGCTTTGGCAGAACCGATATGCAAATATCCGTTGGGTTCGGGGGGAAAGCGGGTGTGAACGTGATCCACTTCCTTATTCCGAAGATCTTCTGCAATAATTTCGTCAATAAAGTTGGTAATTTCTTCCATTGTTTTTCAATCCTTTTATTCCAGCGATTCGGCTGCTTTTTTCAGACGGGCAAGAACCGTATCTTTGCCCAAAATATTCATAACGGCGTAGGTGTCGGGAGATGCGGTACGCCCCGTGATTGCTACGCGGAGTACAGCACTGATGTCCGCTACGTTTCCGGGGAATGCGGTGGGATCGGCCTTGTACGCCTTCATGTCGGTGGTATATCCCATCGCCTCGGTCAGTTGTTTGACTTTGTTAAACCAGGTCTGCTGGTCGTCGTTGGCATCGTAATATTGTACGGGATATTCGGTCAAAACCTTAAGAATATCTTCCTTCTTCATGGTTTCGGGGAAGGGGTAGTCGGTCTCAAAGGTTTCTTCAAAGAAGAACGCCATATAATGAGGAACGTCCGACCAGACGGTGAAGTCTTTCCGGGGTTTCTTTCCGCCCCGGCCGATGGACAGGATCGCCTTGGAGTAGTCGGGATTCCGGGTCAACAGAGCGTAAAATTCCGGATTATATTCCTTTGCCCAAAGAGCGGTCGCGTCGTAGACTTGATCTCCGGTCATGCGGGAAATGATGTTTTTGGAAATATCGTTGAGTTTTTCCAGGTCAAATACTGCACCGGCAACCCCCATCTTTTCTGCTTTAAAGCGGAAATCGTTCAGGTCTGCTTCGGGGTTTTTGTTCCGCCATTCCTCAAAGTTGGAGTTGAGGACGGTCATCAAATATTCGATTACCGCCGCCGCGGGATAGCCTTCCTGCAAATAATAGGTCAGCCGGGCTTCCGGATCTTTTCGCTTGGACAGTTTCCGTTTGGAAGTGCCGTCTTGCTTGAGCATGTGGGCGGTATGGATATAGGCGGGTTTTTCCCAGCCGATGGCGTCAAACATCTGCAGATGGTAGGGGAAGGTGGAGAGCCATTCTTCGCCCCGAACCACGTGGGTGGTTCTCATAAAGTGGTCGTCTACCACGTGGGCAAAGTGATAGGTGGGAATGCCGTCGGATTTCAAAAGCACGATATCGTTGCAGTTTTCGGGCATTTCGATTTCGCCCTTTGCAAGATCTTTATATTTGATACGATTGTCTTCTTTGCCGGGAGAACGGAAACGAACCACGTAGGGTTTGCCTTGCCGGATCAGTTCCTCCGCTTCTTCTACGGTAATGTTGCCGTGGGCAGCCCACTTGCCGTAGTAACCGTAGTTTGCCCCTTCCGCTTCTTGCTTTTCGTGGATCTCCTGCAGGTCTTCTTCCGTGCAGAAGCAGGGGTATGCCATGCCTTGTTCTACCAGATCTTTGGCGATGGTTTGGTACAGTTCCGCCCGGTCTCTCTGGCGGTAGGGACCGTAGATCCCTTTGTCTTCTCCGGAGGTGGCACCTTCGTCAAAATTCAGCCCAAAGGCGTTTAGTGAAGTCAGAATGACGTCTACCGCCCCATCCACTTCCCGTTTTGCGTCGGTGTTTTCGATTCGCAGATAAAATACGCCGCCGGATTGATGGGCAAGGCGTTCGTCGATCAACGCCCCGTACAGGTTCCCGAAATGCATAAACCCGGTGGGGGAGGGGGCAATTCGGGTTACCATCGCACCCTGGGGAAGATCCCGTTTCGGATAGATGGTTTCGTAGTCGGCGGGAGTTTTGGTAATGTGGGGGAACAGTAATTGAGCCATGCGAAGATTTGCGTCGGTGCGATCCATGTTCGGTCTCCTTACAAGAAACCGCCAAAAGGCGGCACGATTTCATTATAATAATATATTATAGCATATTTTTTCTTTGATTGCAATAGATTTTTGCCGAAAAAAGCAAATTTTTTCCATTCATTCTACTTTATAAGAAAGATTGCCACGAAAAATCCATTGACTTTATCGGCGGAATGTGGTACAATCAAGAAAGATTAAACGGAGGAACGCTATGAAACCGGAATTGAAAACGAAAAAGATCTCCCGATCCTTAGGGAAAAAAATCGGTTGGACAGCCCTTGCCGTCGCCGTGGTTTTTGTGCTTTTAGCGATTGCAAACGTGGGTATCGCCTGGGGGGAAATCCACCGCTGGATCCACCCGGAAAAAAACCATTGGGAAACGTCTCCCGCCGAATACGGATTGGATTATTACACCTTTGAACTGGATACGCAAAACGGAACGGTCTGTGGTTGGACTATTGCAGCCCAACAGCCCAACGACCCTGACGGAGAAGACTGGGTGTATGCCACCGAGTATTCCGATAAGACCGTGATTCTTGCCTCGAATTATGATGACAACCGAGAAATGACCGATCTTGGGGGCGGCGATTATTTTGCTCAACTTTGCTCCGCCGGATACAACGTTATTACCTTTGATTGGACCGGCACCGGATTTTCCGAGGGGGACGAGAACGTTTTTACCTTGGATAAGGTGGAAGAATTGAAAGCAGTAATCAACTTTGCTGCCGAAGAAACGGGTGCTTCTTTTCTTGCGTTGCAAGGCGTAGGCTTCTCCTGTTATCCCGCTGCCGTTGCTGCTGCAGAATGCGAATCCGTGGATGCTCTGATCCTGGATTCCTGTTACGATACCTTTGAAAACGCCCTTTTCAATTGTCTTGGCGACTGGACAAACTGGGACTTTTTCCCCGTAAACAAAACCATTCGCACCCTCTTTGCCGGAGTGTCCGGAGTAGAGATAGAATCGGTTTCCATGGCAATTCCTTTACAGAAAATAAACGGGAAACGAATTTTCTTTGTCCAGGGGGATTCGGATGAACGGTTCGGTTCCCGGCACATTTCGTCTCTGTCTGCCATGACGACCAAAAACAATGAGACCGAAATTTGGCTTCTTCCCAACGTGGGGCATCTCCGGGCGGCTTCTTTTGATCGTGAGACATATTGCAACAAAATGACGGAATTTTTAAATAAATCCTATCAAACAGAGTATTCTGCACGATAATATTTCATAAAAAATTCAAAAATTAAGCAAAAACAACCTCTTGACTTTTTCAAGGGATTCGTGTATAATATTCCCCGTGTGCATAGGGTTGTCTTGCACCGGAATGAAGATTATTCCTACTTTTTACATAACATATTCCACCAACCTTGATCGCGGAGCAATCTGTGATCCGAACCGGGGAGCGTTTACAGGGAACGCTCCCCGCTTTCGTTTTTTACGGAATTATTAAAGATTTTTGATATTTTATTTTTTTTAACTTTAGCCCTTGAAACTCGAATCGAAATATGCTATAATTATAATTGGTATATTATATATCTATATAGTCCGGAACATTTCCGGAGGAAAAGAGTTTGATTATGAACGTAACCGCTATCGTACCGTCTTTGAATCCCGATGAAAAATTTCTTCGGGTGGTTCAAGGGTTGGTGGAATCGGGATTTGAGTCCATTCTTTTAGTGGACGATGGAAGTAAGCCCGAATGTAAAGTTTGGTTTGAGAGAGCCATGGAATATCCTCAATGCACCTTGTTGGTTCATGAAGTAAACCGGGGAAAAGGCCGTGCATTGAAGACTGCTTTTGAACATTTTCTTTCGTTGAACAACGGTCACGTTGGCGTGGTCACCCTGGATGGGGACGGACAACATGCCATGCCCGATGTTGTCAACTGTGCCAAGGTCTTGGAAGAACATTCGAAAAGCCTGATTTTGGGTGCCAGGGTTTTTACGGGGGATCACGTACCTTTCCGTTCTCGTATGGGGAACCAGACCACATCGTTTGTCTTTAAGATTTTGTGCGGTCTTCCCGTCACCGATACTCAAACGGGGCTTCGGGGGATTCCTGCAGACTTCTGCCGGTATCTTTTGGAGGTCAAAGGGGAACGGTTTGAATTTGAGACCAACATGCTTTTAGAGACCCGCCGGGCAGACGTTACCATTCGGGAAATTCCTATTGAAACTGTCTATATTGAAGAAAACAAATCGTCCCATTTCCGGGTCGTTCGGGATTCGATTGCGATCTACGGTTTGATTCTCAAATATCTTTCCTCGTCGGCGTTGTCTTTTATTTTGGACTGGTGTTTGTTTACTTTGTTTGTTTTGCTTTTGGGAATTTATTTCCCTCAATATGAAGCAACCAACATTTATATTGCCACCGCAGTTGCGAGAATCCTGTCTTCCATATTCAATTTCACCATGAATCGAAAAGTTGTTTTCCGTTCCCGAGATGGTTTGGGAAAAACTTTGGTGCGGTATTATATCGTTTGCGTTTGTCAGCTGCTTTGTTCTGCCGGATTGGTTCATTTGGTGTCCATGACCGGATGTCCCTCTTCCATCGCCAAGATCCCGGTGGATATCTTCCTGTTTTTCCTCAGCTTCCGGCTTCAGCGGAGTTGGGTGTTCCGGAAGTAAAAAATAAATTTGATACATAGGAGAATTTTTCAGTGCCTTACGTAGAAGAACAAATTCGTTCCGAACAAAAACCAGCGGAAAAGAAATCTTTCCGTTTTTCTAGGAAGAACAAAGAGAGAAAATCGTCTCTTGCGGGATTAATTGTGGGAAGAATTTTTGCCGTATTGGGGGTAATTCTTCTTGCCGTCGTTGTGTTGGTTGTGGGGGCTGTTACGGTTATTTGTAAGGGCCCGTCCCAATCAGCTTCGGAAGTTTTCGTCAATACGGTGATGGAAACGTCCGCGGCAAAGTTTGTTGCCCGTATCTATTATTCCGAAGAAGAAGTGGAATCTATTCTCTGGAAATATTCCGTCATTGAAACCGATGAAGTCACCCAAACCACCGGACCGTTCAACCCCATTGACGAATCGGAAAAGAACGATATTATCGTAGAAGAAGTTTTAGGGTCTACCTTCCGGGGACGGATTATGATTATCCGTGACCCTTCCCGGGTGCAGGTTGCCGCATTGGACGCATACAACGGACAAGGTGGGAAACGCGTGGAAGAGTTTTACGCAGATACCGGGGCGATTGCCGCCATTAATGCCGGCGGATTTGAAGACGTCGGAGGTGTGGGAAACGGCGGAACTCCTTTGGGGATCGTGATTCACGATTCCAAACTGCTTTACGGGTCCCGAACTGCCACGTCTACGGTCATTGGCTTTGATCAAAACGACGTTTTGGTGGTAGGGAAAATGACCGGACAAGAGGCTCTGGATCGGGGACTTCGGGATGCGATTTCCTTTGGTCCCGTCTTTATCGTAAACGGAAAATTGGTGGATATCACCGGTGACGGGGGTGGACTCAATCCCCGGACGGTCATTGGTCAGCGGGCGGACGGTGCGGTTCTTCTGTTGGTCATTGACGGTCGTCAGACCAGCAGTCTTGGAGCGTCTTATAAAGATTGTGCCCAAATTATGTTGGATTACGGTGCCGTGAACGCCGCCAACCTGGACGGAGGCTCGTCCAGTATGATGATGTATCACGGAGAAATCCTTAACGTTTCGTCTTCTCTTTACGGATCCCGCCGGCTTCCCGACGCCATTGTTGTTATGCCGGAATCGAAAGGGGAATAATGTATGATGAAAAAACATTGGTTTAAGTGGACCCTTTTGGCGTTGGCAGCGATTCTCACGGTGGTGGTTTGGGGTGTTCTTGACACTTTGTGGCATAGCCTGGAAGAATACGAAGCCAATTCGGAAGTGGGAGCCGTATCGGAATATTTCAGCCGTTTTTCCAACGGTGATTATGAAACTGCGGCAGAAACTTCGGGAATTTCCTTTGACGGAAAAATTACCAAAGAAGATTATATTCGATATTTGAAAGAGACCTTTGGTACGGATCTGTCGAATCTTCGCTATGCGGGGAGAGAGAGCGACGTTGCCGGGGAAAAGATTTATCGGATCTATTCCGGGAATACCGCGTTGGGGGAAGTGAATCTTGCTCCCATCGAGGGCGACCGGAAGTGGAACGTTACCGCTTGTTTGAAGTATCAAGATCCGGTTACCGTTACTGCACCTGCGGGAGTTACGGTGTCTGCAAACGGTGTTGTGCAGACGTCGGAAGTCTCTGCCTCAGATCCCCATTTTAAGGGTGTTGAATCGGTTTTTGACGTTCCTCAACAGGTAACGTATACTCTGGACGGGTATTTGTACGCTCCCCAGATCTCCGGGGTGGCATCGGACGGTACGGTCTGTTCTTTGGTCACTGATGACGAAGGCAATTCTGCCTTGACGGTTCCTCCCTCGGAAGAACAGAAGGCCGAATACGAGACCCTCATGCAGGACTTTTCCAAATTGTACGCTTGCTATATTGCCAAGGATACTACTTTTGCTCGGTTGAGAGCGAAGATGGACGCGTCGACGCCCTTCTACGAGTCGGTGCGAACCTTTTCCAACTATTGGTATAACACCCATTCCGGCTACGAATTCCGTAACTGGGAATTGTTTGATATTGAATGCACCGGGGAAGGTTTTTTCTCCGGATCGGTCAAGTTTGATCACGTGGTCTTTTGGCGGGGAGAAGAAAAAATTTATCCCTCTTCCTTCCGACTGTCTTTCCGTCAGGTGAAGGGAACCTGGCTTTTGGTGGATTTGAAATACCTATAAATCCCCCTGATTTTTGCAAGATTAAGGAGTTTTGAACCATGCCCCAAATGACAGAGACGACGGAGCAGATTTCTCAGCCCACAGTCCTTCCTTGCCGTCGTTTGCGTCGGAAAAAATCCCGAGGAATACTCCGAGCCATGGGACGTTGGATCGGGCGGTTTTTTGCCTTTGCCGGAGTTTTTGTTCTGATGTTTGCCCTGTTCTTGGTTGCTGTAGTTTCTGTGATCTGCATCGGGCCGTCCAGGTCTGCGTCGGAAGTTTTTGTCAATAGTGTGATGGAATCTTCCGCCGCAAAGTTTATTGCCTATATCTACTATTCAGAAGAAGAAGTAGAGGCCATTCTTCGCAAATATTCCGTGGTGGAGACCGAAGAGGTCACGCTGCCCGACACCACCTTTGACCCTCTCCCCGAAGAAGAAAAAGGGGATTTGATCGTGGAAGACGTTCACGGATCCACCTTTCGGGGGAAAATGATGATTATTCGGGATCCTTCTCGGGTGGTTGTGGGTGCCTTGGAATCCTACGACGGACGCCCCGGAAAGCGGACGGAAGAATTTTGTGCCGACGCGGGTGCGGTCGCCGGAGTTAACGGCGGCGGCTTTGAAGACGAAGGCGGTCAAGGAGACGGGGGAATCCCCACGGGGATCGTCATTCACGATTCCCAACTGTTGTATGAAAATTGGGAAACCGTCCCTACGGTAGTGGGTTTTGATCAGAACGACGTTTTGGTGGTCGGGAAAATGACCGGGCAACAGGCGTTAGATCGGGGACTTCGGGACGCTCTTTCCTTTGGACCTGCCCTCATTATCAACGGAAAAATGCAGAACATCTCCGGAACCGGCGGGGGATTAAATCCCCGCACCGCCATCGGACAACGGGCGGACGGGACCGTTCTTTTGCTGGTCATTGACGGACGGCACGCCAACAGTATGGGGGCAACTCCCAAAGACTGTGCCAAAATTATGTGGGAATACGGTGCTGTAAACGCCGCAAATTTGGACGGTGGCTTTTCCAGTATTATGATACATAACGGAGAAGTATTAAGCACTCTTGCACCCTTCTACGGATCTCGTCCGATTCCCGATTGTATTTTGGTTCTTCCGGAATCCGAAGATTGAGGTGTGCTGTGAAAAATCGCTGGTTTAAGATAACTCTTTTAGTTTTTACGTTGCTTTGTGTTTTGGTAAGTTGTGTTCTTCTGCATTTTCTGTGGAGTGCCATGGTGGATTTCGAAGCGGCTTCCGAGATTGGTGCGATCGGAGAATATTTTGACAATTTTGCCCGAGGAGATTATTCCGCTGCCGCGGAAACTTCAGGGTTTCCTTTTGATGAAAAGAGTACCAAAGAGGAATATATCTCGTATTTAAAGTCGGTGTTTGGCTCGGATTTTTCCGACCTACGCTTTTCCGAAACGGAGAGTAACGTTTCGGGAGAAAAATTATATGCTATCTATAACGGCATGGATTATTTAGGGGACGTGCGGCTCATTCCCCAACAGGGACAATCCCGGAATTGGCGGGTCGTTGCCGTGACGCAATATGCCGACCCGTTGCTTTTGGAAGTTCCGGATTTTGTTACGGTGTCTGCCAACGGCATTGTGCAAATCCCTTTGCCGGGAGAAACTCCGGTTATGACCGAGTTTTCCTCATTGACGGATTATCCGAATCTTCCGTGCAAAGTCTCCTATCGACTGGAGGGGTACTTGTTTTCTCCTGAAATTTCTTTCCAATCCCCCAACGGCACGGACTGTATCACAGCCCGAGAAGAAGATGGCAAGATCTGTGTTTCGGTAATCCCCACCGGAAGCCGGGAGCAACAGTGCCGCAATCTTTTGGTGGAGTTCTCCCAGGTATACGCCCGGTATATTTCCCGGGATGCGGATCTGGAAGAATTGGCAGAAAAACTGAAGCAAGACACTGCCCTGTACGAGTCTATTCTTTCTTACGATACCAAATACGTAATTTCCCATACCGGATATGAGTTTCGGAATGTGGAAGTGTCCGACGTGATTTGGGGCGGCGATTATTTTGTGGGAACGGTACAGTTTGATTATATCGTTTTCCGTGGAAAAACCGAATATGCGTACCCCTCTCAATACCGGCTGACCTTTGCAAAAGAACAGGGGCATTGGGTTGTGGTGGATATGACGAGTTTGTAAGTTATGTACTATATCTATTTGTTACGTTGTACCGACGGATCTCTATATACAGGCATAGCAAAAGACCTTGCCCGACGAATCGGAGAACACCGTTCCGGGACTTGCCCCCATTCTAAATATACCCGCACCCATCCCCCCGACCGGGTGTGTGCTGCCTGGCAAAGTGCCGATCGGGGAAGTGCTTCCCGGTTGGAATATCGCATTAAGCGATTGCAAAAATCACAAAAAGAGAAACTCTCTCAAGGGGAAGATCTTACATCGGTCTTTTCGGATTCCGAGTTCTGCGGACAATACCGCACGCTCAATCCGGAAGAATTTGATGTATAGAAATTCTTTTTGAGTAGGATACTAAAAAGAAAATAAAAAATACGGAGGTATTTTATCATGAAAGATTTGAAAGGCACCAAAACCGAACAGAACTTGAGAGACGCCTTTGCCGGAGAATCCCAGGCCCACACCAAGTATCTGTACTATGCTTCCAAGGCAAAAAAAGACGGTTACGTTCAGATCGGTAATCTCTTTGAAGAAACCGCAAAGAACGAAAAAGAACACGCTAAAATCTGGTTTAAACTGCTCCACGGCGGTTCGGTTCCCGGAACGGAAGAGAATCTTGCCGATGCCGCTGCCGGCGAAATGTACGAATGGACCGACATGTACAAACGTATGGCAGAAGAAGCCGAAGAAGAAGGCTTTACCGATATTGCCCGGTTGATGCGGGGCGTTGCCAAGATCGAATCGGAACACGAAGAACGTTATCGCAAACTGCTTTCCAACATTGAAGAAGGCATCGTCTTCTCTCGGGAAGGTGATACCATGTGGCAATGTTCCAACTGCGGTCACATTTTGGTAGGCAAAAAGGCTCCCGAAATTTGCCCTGTCTGTGCACATCCCAAGTCCTATTTTGAAATCAAAAAAGAAAATTATTAAGTTTTCCCTCAATAAAAAACGACACGTCAATCGACGTGCCGTTTTTCTTATGTTTTAGTTAGTCGTCCAAATTTGCTTCAAATTCCGCTTGAATGGCAGGATCGTAGGAAAGCATGGGCTTTTCGTCTTTGCCTTTCAGTTTGCGGTTTACGTAGTTCTTGGTAATCTTGGCAACCAAGGGGAACAGAACTACAATACCAATCAAGTTGGGAATCATCATCAGTGCATTGAAGGTGTCGGAGATATCCCATGCCAGGGAAGAAGTCAGCAAAGCACCGGAAATGGTCAACAGAGTGAAGATAACTTTGTAGACCTTGGAAGCTTTGATTCCAAACAGGTATTCCACAGCCTTAGTACCGTATTGGCTCCAGCCGAGAACGGTGGTAAATGCGAAGAAGAACATGGCGATGGCAAGGAACATTTCACCAAAGGAACCGAAAACAGAAGCGAACGCACCGGTAGCCAGTTGTGCTTTGCTCATGGTTTCGTCTACCAAAAGACCGGTTTCCAGATTGACAAGTCCGGAGGAAAGGAAGACCAAAGCAGACATAGAGCAGATAACGAAGGTATCCATAAATACTTCGAAGATCCCCCACATACCTTGCTTGACAGGTTCTTTTACGTCGGCAGAGGTGTGAGCCATGACGGCAGAACCCATACCTGCTTCGTTGGAGAATACCCCACGTTTGCAGCCGTTGAGGATTGCTTTGGTAACAAGACCGATGATACCGCCGGTAGCAGCCTTAACAGAGAATGCAAAGGAGAAAATGGAAACGAAAACGTCGCCCAGGACGGTGATGTTCATTCCGAGGATGATCAAAGAACCGATAACGTAGAAGATTGCCATAAAGGGAACGATCAGTTCTGTAACAGCGGCAACTCTCTTCAGACCGCCAACGACAATCAGACCTACGATCAAAACCAAGGCACCGCCGATAAGGAAATTGATTGCGGGAATGCCGGCGATGGTTCCCAAATCTACATTCTTAAAGAATGCGGTGGAGATGCTTTCGGTGATACTGTCAACCTGGCTCATGTTACCGATACCGAAGGATGCCAGGATTGCGAAGATAGCAAAGAGAATAGCCAAAACGTTGGCAATTCCGCCAAAGCCCTTGAATTTGCCCAGACCGTTTTTCAGATAATACATAGGACCGCCGGACCATTCGCCTTCGGCGTTGCGTTTCCGGAAATAGATCCCAAGAACGATTTCAGAGAACTTCAGAGCCATACCCAGGAATGCGGCGAACCACATCCAGAAGATCGCACCGGGACCACCGGCGATAATGGCGGCGGCAACCCCTACAATGTTACCGGTACCAACGGTAGCGGCAAGAGCGGTGCAGAGTGCTTGGAACTGAGAAATGGCCTTCCCGTCGGCATTCTTGCTTTTCTTAAACAAGCTTCCGAAGGTGGATTTCATCCAATGCCCAATGTGAGACACCTGGAACACTTTGGTGGCAGCGGTCATCAGAATCCCTACGACCATCAGCAGAATTAAGCCGATGAGCCAGGAATAACTGTTGACAACGTTGTTCACGTTTTCAATGATTTGTAACATAACGTTACCTCCCATATAAGAATATTATTATAAAACAAAAAAACAGATTGCGGTCACGCAATCTGCCAAAACACAAAAGTACCCCCTTGAAAGGGTAATCTTTGTCCTTTTGCCTGAGAGATTGAGCGTTTCCGCCTTGCACCTTCGGCACCCGATTTTTTCGGGATTCTCCAAAGTTCTATCCATCTGCAGTCTTCATCCTTGTGGACGCCTGAAAGTGTTACTTCTTGGGCAGCGGATCTACCGCTTTTTCTGCAAACTTCGTATAGAAAATATGAAATTACAGATATTATAACACATACTGCATAAAAATGCAATACTTCTACGTAAAAAGATACATTTTTTTCACAATTTATAAAAAAAACTAAAATAAATATAAATTTAATAGGAAAACAAGTGATTTACACGCATTTTTTTGAAAGTTAGGAAAAAATTCACAATCCACCTCTTGCAATTTAATATATTATATGGTATACTATTTCAGTACGCCGACTGCGTACAAATAAATTTTTATTACACACACAGCGTTTGGTTTTGTCGGTGGTTCCAAGGGAATCTGCAAAACAAGAGCGTTGTGGCGGTGAACAACCGAAGGAGGAAAAAATCATGGCTGTTATTTCCATGAAACAACTGCTGGAAGCAGGTGTCCATTTCGGACATCAGACCAGAAGATGGAACCCCAAAATGGCGGAATACATCTTCACCGAACGGAACGGGATCTATATCATCGATCTGCAGAAAACCGTTAAGAAAGTCGAAGAGGCTTACAACTTCGTTCGCGAAGTAACCGAACAGGGCGGCGAAATTCTTTTCGTCGGTACCAAGAAGCAGGCTCAAGAATCCATTAAGGAAGAAGCCGAACGCGTTGGTATGTACTTTGTTAACTCCCGTTGGTTGGGCGGTATGCTCACCAACTTCACCACCATCAAAAAGCGTATCCAGAGAATGGATCAGCTGAAGAAAATGGCTGAAGATGGTACCTTTGATCAACTTCCCAAGAAAGAAGTTGTCAACCTGACCATCGAAGCTGAAAAGCTGGAAAAGAACCTGGGCGGTATCAAAGAAATGAAGAAGCTCCCCGCAGCCATCTTCATCGTTGACCCCAAAAAGGAACACAACGCTGTTGCCGAAGCTCGCAAGCTGAACATTCCCATCATCGCTATCGTTGATACCAACTGCGATCCCGATGAAATCGACTACGTTATCCCCGGTAACGACGACGCAATCCGTGCCGTCAAACTGATCACCTCCGCTATGGCTAACGCCGTTCTGGAAGGGAAACAGGGCGAACAGTTCGCTGCCGAAGCTCCCGTAGAAGAATAATTTACCTTATTTAATATATTAGGAGGAAACTAACATGGCTGCTGTTATCTCTGCAAAGCAGGTAAAAGAACTCCGTGATCAGACCGGATGCGGTATGATGGAATGTAAACACGCCTTGGTTGAAACCGACGGCGATATGGAAAAAGCCATCGTCATTCTGCGTGAAAAGGGTCTGGCTACCGCTGCTAAAAAAGCTTCCCGCATTGCTGCCGAAGGTTACGTCGGCGTTTACAATGACGGTACTGTTGCTGCAATCGTTGAAGTAAACTGCGAAACCGACTTCGTTGCGAAGAACCCCGATTTCCAGGCTTTTGCCAACGATATCGCTGCTTTGGTTGCAAAAACCAATCCCGCTGATTTGGAAACCTTGAACGCTTCCGAACTGAAAGACGGTCAAACCGTTGAAGACGTTCGTACCGGTCTGGTTGCCGTTATCCGCGAAAACATGACCGTTCGTCGCTTCGCTCGTATGGAAGGCAACGTTGCCACCTACCTGCACATGGGCGGTAAGATCGGTGTTGTTGCTAACTTCTCTGCTCCCATCGACGCTGCTGACGGAAAATCCGTTTGTATGCAGGTCGCTTCCATGAACCCCGCTTATCTGGGCAAGGACAACGTTCCCGCCGAAGTCATCGACGGCGAAAAGGCCATCATGGTCGCTCAGATGCAGCAGGATCCCAAATTTGCCAACAAGCCTGCACAGGTTTTGGAAAAGATCGTTTCCGGTAAACTTGGCAAATTCTACAGCGAAAACTGCCTGTTGGAACAGGAATTCATTCTGGATGAATCCGTAACTGTCGGTGCGTTTATCGCTTCCAAGGGTTCTTCTCTGGTCGAATATGCTCGTTTCGAAAGAGGCGAAGGTATCGAAAAGAAGAAGGACGACTTTGCTGCTGAAGTTGCCGCTATGGCTGGCGGAAACAACTAATTTTAATTGGTTGAATATATGCCCACCACGATTCGTGGTGGGCATTTTTTACGGTCTTTTTTGTCCTTCCATAAAAAAAGTGGAGACGCTTTCGCGTCTCCACTTGATTTTTGTATTGGGAACAAATTAGCCGTTAGCCTTTTCTTCCAATTTAGCGCGGCGTTCCTTTGCAGCTTCTGCAGCTTTCGCAAACAGAGCTTCTGCTCTTTCGGGGAATGCCTGAGCCAAACGGGTGTAACGGGTTTCGCCCTTAATGAATTCCACGTAGTCAGCGGTGGGAGCCTTGCTGTCCAGAATGAAGGGATTCTTGCCTTCTGCCTTCAGCAGGGGATTGTACCGGAAGGTGTTCCAGTAGCCTGCAGCAACGGCTTTCTTCATTTCTTCTTGGCAGTTAGCCATACCGCCCTTAACACCGTGCATTTCGCAGGGAGCGTAGCCGATGATCAAGGAAGGACCGTTGTAAGCTTCTGCTTCAGCCAGAGCTTTCAGAGTCTGATTCATGTCAGCACCCATTGCAATCTGTGCAACGTAGACATAACCGTAAGACATTGCGATGGCAGCCAAGTCTTTCTTGCCGATTGCTTTACCGGCAGCGGCAAACTGTGCAACCTGACCGATGTTGGAAGCCTTGGAAGCCTGTCCGCCGGTGTTGGAGTAAACTTCGGTATCGAATACCATAACGTTTACGTCTTCGCCGGAAGCAAGCACGTGATCCAGACCGCCGAAACCGATATCGTAAGCCCAACCGTCACCACCGAAGATCCAGACGGACTTCTTCGCGAGGTAGTCTTTTTCAGCCAAAACTTCGGGAGCCAAGGGGCAACCGGCAGCAGCGGCTTTTTCCAGTTCTGCAACCAGAGCGTCGGTAGCAGCACCGTTGGTCTTGCCGTCTTCCTTGGTAGCCAAGAATGCTTCGGCAGCGGCCTTGAATTCAGCGGAAGCCTTGTCGGAAGCAGCCATTTCTTCGATCTTACGAATCAGGCGTTCCCGGATAGACTTTTGACCCAGATAGATACCCAAGCCGTGTTCGGCGTTATCTTCGAACAGGGAGTTGCCCCAAGCGGGACCCGTACCGGATTCTTTGTTTACGGTGTAGGGAGTAGCAGGTGCGGAACCGCCCCAAATGGAAGAACAACCGGGGGCGTTGGAGATATACATCCGTTCGCCGAACAACTGAGTGATCAGGCGAGCGTAGGAGGTTTCTGCACAACCGGCACAGGAACCGGAGAATTCCAGGAGGGGTTGCTTGAACTGGCTTCCCTTAATGGTGTTGTTGATCAGTTCGGGTTTTTCGGATACGTTAGCAACGGCCCAATCGAAGGGAGCTTGCTGATCCTTCTGGCTTTCCTGAGGAACCATCTTGATAGCCAGCTTGTCCGTGCCGTCTTTTGCAGCCTTAGCGTTGACAGGGCAAGCCTTAACGCAAAGAGTACAACCCATGCAGTCCAAGGTGCTGATGGCCATAGTGAACTTGTAGTTGGTCTTCAGAACGGGCTTTTCGGTGAACTTCGTAGCTGCGGGAGCGTTTGCTGCTTCTTCTTCCGTCAAAGCGAAGGGACGGATGGTAGCATGGGGGCAAACGAAAGCACAGGAGTTACACTGAATGCAGTTTTCAGGAATCCATACAGGAACGTCAACTGCAACACCGCGTTTTTCGTAAGCAGAAGAACCTTGGGGGAAGGTACCGTCTACGTGCTTTTCAAAGACGGAAACGGGGAGAGCATCACCGTTCATCTTGTTGACGGGGATTACGATGTCGTTGACAAAGTCAACCAGGTCAGCACGGGGACCTTCAGCCTTGTCGGCAGAAGCGGTAACTTCGATGTTCTTCCAAGCGTCGGGAACGTTGATTTCAACGATAGCATCAACGCCGGCGTCGATAGCTTTGTAGTTCATTTCAACGATGGCTTCGCCCTTCTTCAGGTAGGACTTCTTAGCCATGTATTTCATATAATCTACAGCTTCGGAGATGGGAAGAATTTTCGCCAGAGCGAAGAATGCAGACTGGAGAATGGTATTGGTACGTTTGCCCATACCGATTTCACGAGCCTTGTCGATGGCGTTTACGGTGTAGAACTTAATGTTGTTTTCTGCAATATAGCGTTTTGCTTCTGCGGGCAGATTCTTTTCGATTTCAGCCGCATCCCACTGGCAGTTCAAAAGGAAGGTACCGCCGGGTTTTACGTCGTTGACGATCTTGTAACCCTTCAGCATATAGGAGGGGTTATGGCAAGCAACGAAGTCAGCCTTGGTGATATAATAAGGAGATTTGATCTTCTTATCGCCGAATCTCAAGTGAGAAATGGTGACACCGCCGGTCTTCTTGGAGTCATACTGGAAGTATGCCTGAATGAACTTGTCCGTATGGTCGCCGATGATCTTGATGGAGTTCTTGTTTGCACCGACGGTACCGTCCCCGCCCAGACCCCAGAACTTGCATGCCTTGGTGCCTGCGGGAGCGGTATCGGGAGCCACGGTCTCCTCGAGGGAGCAGTTGGTCACA
>JAZRUJ010000008.1:0-21394 GCA_045652445.1 Eubacteriales bacterium
ACTTTGCCGCCAAGGTCATGATTTGCTCTTGGGTGGCGGTCTTTCCGTCCACTTCGCCGGCGACTCTGCCCCCGGACATGACCAAAATGCGGTCGCAAATCCCCAACAGTTCCGGCATTTCTCCGGAAACCACCAAAACCGACCGCCCTTTGGTGGCAAGGTCTACAATTAATTGATAAATCTCGAATTTTGCCCCCACGTCAATCCCCCGGGTAGGCTCGTCCAACATGAGAATTTCCGGCTCGGTCAAAAGCCACCGCCCGAAGATCACTTTTTGCTGGTTGCCCCCGGACAGGGAGCGAATGGCGGTGGAGCGAGAGGGGGTCTTGACCCGCAGCGTCCGAATCATGCGGTCGGTATCCCCCTGCATTTTCCGTCCGTTGAGAAGCCCGAATCGGCGGTAGGCGGAAAGGTTGGAAATAACCGTATTTTCCAAAATGTCCCGAATCCCGAAAATCCCCGTGGCACGCCGTTCTTCCGTGACCAGGACAAACCCGTTGGCGATGGACTGCCGGGGGGTTCGGTTTGCGATGGGTTTCCCCCGTAAGATCAACTCTCCCGACCGGCGGGCAGAGAGTCCGAACAAGGCTTCCAGCACTTCCGTCCGCCCGGAGCCATCCAGCCCGGCGATGCCCAAAATTTCTCCGGATCGCAAGGAAAAAGACACGTCTTTCAGGTGGGAATATTCTCCCGTCAAGCCCTTGACTTGTAAAATGACGTCCCCCGGCACGTTGGTTTTTTCGGGAAAACGGCGGGTCAATTCTCTGCCCACCATCAGCCGGATGATTTTGTCCATGGTCATCTCTTTTGCCGGATGGGACGCCACAGTTTTGCCGTCCCTCATAACGGTGACCCAATCGCAGATTCGCAAAATTTCTTCCATTTTATGAGAGATATAAACGATCCCGCAGCCCTGCTTTTTCAGGGCGTCGATGATAGAAAATAACTGCTCCGCCTCGGCACCGGTCAACGACGAGGTTGGCTCGTCAAAAACAAGGACTTTGGCTCCGTAACTGACGGCTTTGGCAATCTCCACCATCTGCCGTTTGGATACGGACAGATCCTCCATGACCGCGTCGGGGTCGATGTCCATCTTTAATTTTTGGAACAATTCCTTGGTGTCCCGGCGAATTTTCCCCTGGTTGACCACCCCGAAGCGACCGGGATACCTCCCCAGCCACAAATTGTCGGAAACGGTGCGTTTCAAGGCTTGGTTCAACTCCTGGTGAACCATGGCGACCCCGTGTTCCAGGGCATCTTTGGAGTTTTTAAATTCCACCGGCGTGCCGTCCAGGGTAATTTTCCCCTCATCTTTGGAATAGATACCGAACAGACACTTCATCAAGGTGGATTTTCCCGCCCCGTTTTCCCCCATCAGAGCATGAACCGACCCCTTTGTAAGGGTCAGCTGGGCATGATCTAACGCTTTGACCCCCGGAAAGGTTTTGCAGATTCCGGACATGGTCAAAAGAATATCAGCCATTGGTTTCTCCCGTGTAGATTCCGTAGGGAATGCGGACTTTTGCCACCGTTTCGTCCACGGAATAGTCTCCCAAATTGTTCAAAAGGTCTTTGCCGTCCAACACGTTTTGGGCGGCGTTTTTCAGACAGGTCGCCATCGCTCCCCCGTCCTGGGTCACAGTCCCGGTCATTTTCCCCGCTTGAATCAAGGCTTTGGCGGAATCCACCGCGTCTACGCCGAAAACGGGAATGGTGATCGCCCCGGAAGATCCGGTGTTAAACCCGGCGGATTGCAACGCGGTAATTGCCCCCTCCGCCATGTTATCGTTGTTGCAAATGACAAGCTCGATCATGTTCTTGTTGGCGGTGTTGTAGGTGGTCAGGGCGGTGGTCATATATTCGTTCGCTGCCTGGGCAGACCATTTTCCGTCCTTGTCCAGCAAAAATTTGTCTTTGTTGGCACTGTCGTAAAAGACCAGGGCGGGCAAGGAAGCGGCGGTGAGTTTTTTGTCCGCATTTTCCACGGAATATTGCGTGCGATAGATGGCTTCATTGTTCCCCTTTTCCCCCATGAACATCACGTAGGAGATTTTGCCGTCTTTGTTCAGATCCACCGCGTCATAATTTTGCACCAAAAAATCCCCGATCATATCCCCCTGAAGCCGTCCCGCTTCGGCGGCGTCGGTTCCGACAAAAATACATTTATCGTAACTGTTTACCACCGAGTCGGACACTTCCCGGTTAAAGAAAATTACGGGAATTCCAACGGATTTGGCGAGAGACACAATCCCGTTTGCCGCGTCGTCGGAACCGGTGGTAACCACGTTGACAAGCAACAACTTTGCCCCTTTGGTCACCGCCGTCTGCACCTGTTCCGTCTGGGTGGTCTGGCTGTTGTTGGAGTCGTAATCCTGATACGAAATCCCCGCCGCGTCAAAGCCTTTGTCCAGAGCCGCCCGGACGGTGGAGATATAGGTGTCGCTGTAGGTGTAATAAAAAACGTGAACGTCCGCGGTCTTCTGCATTCGGTTACACCCGGTCAAAAGCCCGGCAAACATCGCAAAACACAGAACGAACGCTGCAATTTTCTTTTTCATAGTATGCCTCCGTAAAAGATTGTTGGGGTTAGTATACCCGGAAAAGAATGCAAAATGCAGAAAATTAGTGAAATTCCTCCCAAAATTCCGTGACGGCCCGTTGGTAGCCGGGGCGGTCGATGTGATAACTCATGCCGTGTTCCGCTCCGGGGACGATAAACAGCCGTTTGGGGGCGGCACAGGCTTGATAATTTTCATAGGTCATTCGGACGGGAACGAATTTGTCTTCCGTACCGTGAATCAGCAAGACGGGAATGCGAGATTTTTGCAGAGCCTTCACGGTGGAGCAGTTTTTTGACCCTACATGAATGGTTTTTTTGCACCAACGGTCGGCAAGGACCCCTTGCAATAAATAAGGAAGATGGAGATTTTTTTCGGTCACGTGTTTCCAGATGGCGTGGGGGGAGGTAAAACCGCAATCGGAAATGATGCCTTTCACGTTCTTGGGCAAATTTAACGCCGACGCCATCAACACCGTGGCACCGCCCATGGAGATTCCCCACAAATATACCGGCAGTTCTCCTCCGGTACGCCGGTTGACCCACCGCACCCAGTCCACGCAGTCGTGACGTTCCAGCATTCCAAAGCCCATATATTCGCCGCCGCTGTTGTTTTGTCCCCGCTGTTCGGCAAATAAGACACTGCACCCCCGGGCATACCAAAAATCCGCGATAAATCCAAAATCCCGGGACCAGGACGACCGCCACCCGTGCATGGCAACGATGACCCGCTTGGGATTGGGGTGTTCCCGCCAATGCCCCACAAGGCGAACCCCGTCCCCAACGGTAAGACCCACCGATTCAAAGCCGTCGGAGGTTTCCAGCTGTCGGGACGCCACAGAGATTTCTTCCGCGTGTTCCGACAGCAGATTCGACCCGGAAAACCACTTGGCACCCCGCTCCATGTGTTTGGGCTTTTCCCGTCCCAACACGATTTTCATCATCAACCGGGACGCCCCCAAATACATCGCCCCAAACACCGCCGTCCCCGCGGCAACTCCCACCGTTAACCACATTTTTCCCATCTTCTCCTCATCGTTTCTTGATTTTGACTGTTTTATTTTGCACCGAAGAGGAAGAAATATGAGCAAAAAAAAGAAAGTACTTTACAAAGATAAAAAAATATGGTATAATGTGCTTGTCACTTAACCTTAATATACCTCTCACAAAAGAGAAAACTACCTTGGTAAAAGGTGTTTCTCTCTTTTCTGTTTCTCTTTTGTGGGATAATAGGTTATGTGACAATAACGAGGGAATACACTTTTTCGGTGCGTTTCTTCGGAAACGCACTTTTTTTATGAAAGGAATCTTTTATGGAACACGAACGTCTGCTGCAAACGTCTGCACCGCTTCTCTATCATACATGCTTACAATGGGACGACGTTCCACCCTTTAACGAGGTTCCCTTCTCCCAAACCTTTGCCCTAGACATTCAATTTTTCTTTATCACCTTTTCCAACGACGGAAGAAAAAGCATGGACGAAACGCCCTGGGTTCCACCCTTGCAGGCTTCTTTAAAGATGCCGTCGAAGGCAGGGGAACTGCTACTAGACTATCCACCCCAAACGCCTACCTGTATCCAACTTCTGCTGGATTTGAAACAATTAACGTCTTCTCCCCAATATAAGAAAGAACTTACGAAGCAGGCTTATTCTTTTCTCACCTTTTTCATTCATTTGGGAGAGTGGCTTTTGGAATCTTCCAACGGGGAAGATTGTTATGAAAAAAAGTGTCGAAAATTTTACGCTACCGTGGAACAAATACAAAAGGATATTCAAAAAACCGAATAAAAAATCTCCGGCGGAAAATCTTCCGCCGGAGACGTTTTTTTGGTTTTAATATTTGCTGTCGGTGGGGATATAGGGGAGAGAAAAGCCGATGATGTTGGCACCTTCCCCCAGAGACGCTCTCTTGAACCGGGCGATGGGATACCGGCGGAAGAAGGTGTCCAGAGTCTTGACGATTTCGTCTTCGTCGTATTCGTCAAAGGTTGCCATGAGATATTGATACAGTTCGGACTTTTCCAACCGGTGTTTGGAATAATAATAAATGATAAAATCGTGGAGAAGATAGGGTCCCAGAATATCTTCGGTCTTTTGATTTTCTTTTAATTCCGGAGAAATTTCCGTGGCTTCCACGTCTGCCAAAGCCTCTCCCAGCCGTCCGCCGTACCGTTTTGCCAAAAGACGAACCAGGGCTTTTATCAAGGTTTTGGGAACCGAGGCGTTCACGTTGTAATGGGACAACGTATCCCCCGCAAAGGTGCAGAACCCAAGGGCGATTTCCGAAAGATCTCCCGTGCCAACCGCCAACGCGTTGTAACGGTTTGCCATATCGAACAGAATCTGTGTCCGTTCCCGTGCCTGAGCGTTTTCGTAGGTCACGTCGGGGGTAACGCCGTCGTGTCCGATGAGTTTCAGGTGAGACGTTACCGCGTCTTTGATGTCCAATTCAAAGGTGGTAACCCCCAATTCTTCCATCAAAATATGGGCGTTGGTGCGAGTACGCTCCCCGGTGCCGAAGCAAGGCAGGGTCATGGCGATAATGTTTTCCGCGGGAAGATCCGCCATTTTCATGGCTTCTGCCGCCACCATCAAAGCCAAGGTGGAGTCCAATCCTCCGGAAACGTTGATGGCAAGGTGTTTCATGCCTGACGACTGAATGCGGGTGTACAGGGCTTGAATCTGTAACTGGAACAGTTCCCCCAAATATTTGTTGGGGTCGTTTTTGCCGTAATAAGGAATCCGCAAATCCGGGTGAGGACGGCGGGTGGATTCCCAGCCTTCCAAACCGGCGTCTTCGTCATAGCCGGCACAAATGGGTGCGGGTTTGGTCTGCAGGGAAAAATCCAAGGTCTTTCCCCCTTGATAAACGCCGCAAAATCCTTGATAAACGCCGTCGGAGACCGCTTCCCCAAAGCCGGGGTTTGCCACGGCGACCAGACATTTTTTGGCGGCGGAAATTTTTTGGCAAAGATCGGTCACGTCGGCGGACAAACAGGGGTATCCTGCCATGGCGGTGGGCAGAAGAAGAACGTCTCCCTCGCCCTCGCCGTTGGCGGTGATAACGAACCGTTTGCCAAAGGCTTCAAATTCGGGCTTTTTGCCCAATTCGCCGTTTTTCAAATAAAAATTGCCGATCTGATCTCCCGACGTAACGACAACCACCTCATGTTCGGCGGTATAATCGCAAAGGCGATCCAAGGCACGGTCGGAAGCGTCAATAAAGGATTTATAAGCAAATTTCATGCCACAGGTAACACCCGTCACCGCCAAAGCGGGAAAGAGGTACACGTGGGCGGGATTTTGCTCCATAAATGAAATCATCGCATTCACGTTGGATTCGGGATCCCCCGGAACGATGGGCAATACGACGGATAATAATTTCATAGCCAAGTTCCTTTTCTTTCCTTAATTTTGCATTTTGCACTCTGCATTTTGCATTTCGATCAAGGCAACCGCTCTTGCGGCGATGCCTTTTCCTTCTCCGGTAAAGCCAAGCCCCTCTTCGGTCTTGCCTTTCACGTTCACCCTACAGGGGCAAATGCCCAGGGCGGCGGCGATGTTCTGCCGCATTGTTTCCGCATAAGGCGTAATTTTGGGCAGTTGGCAGATGACGGTACAATCCACGTTCACAGGCAAGAACCCTTGTTCTTTCAGGAAGTTTGCCGTATCTTCCAACAATTTCAGACTGTCCGCCCCTTTCCATTTCGGGTCGGTGTCCGGGTAACGGCGTCCGATGTCTCCCTGTCCGGCGGCACCTAAAAGGGCGTCGGTGACGGCATGGAGAAGCACGTCTGCATCGGAATGCCCCAAAAGTCCCTGTTCAAAGGGAATATCCACGCCCCCGATGATACACTTCCGCCCCTCCACCAAACGATGCACGTCGTATCCTTCGCCAATTCTAAAATTCATAATACATTCCTCTTTTTGCATTTATTACGGTTTTGCCTTAACAGAGTAGATGGGCATACCCATTTCGGAAAAGCGGGTTTCGTACTCGGTATGGTAGGGGTTGGGAATGTCAGAGTGGTGCAGATCTTCGGTATAATCGTACAGTTCGTAGCCGCATTCCTTGAACTGTTCCACGGAAAAATCAAAGAGGGGCTTGTTGTCGGTCTTAAATTCGATATGCCCGTCTTCTTTCAAGATGGTGCGGTATTTTTCCAGGAAATTGGCGTGGGTCAGCCGACGGTCGGCGTGTTTTTTGTTGGGCAGAGGGTCGGAAAAATTCAGATACAGAACCGAGACCCCGTGGGTGGGGCAAAGGGCTACGTGTGCCACGTCTTTCAAAATAGGCTGGCGGTTTTCGTCCAACCCCAGAAAGGTTTTTTCGGTGCCTTCGGTCAGGTCTTTGGCGTCTGCCAACAGGAATTTCACATTGGGAATTTCTTCTCTTGACGCCTTTTCCGCCGCCATAACGATGACGTCGGGGATTTTTTCCAGGGCGTAAAAGGTCACGTTGGGATTGTCTTTTGCCAAGGCGGTGACAAATTTCCCTTTTCCGCACCCCACTTCCACCCGAATTTCGCCTTCGGGCTGGGGAATTACGGGAACAAAATAATCGGAAACCCGTTCCAGACGGGGAACGGTATTTTTCTTTTTGCGGGCTCTCATAGTCAATCCTTTCTCCGGTCAAACCAGATTAAAAGCACCGTTACGTCGGCGGGGTTTACCCCGGAGATCCGGGACGCCTGACCGATGGAATCGGGGCGGAATTTGTTCAGTTTTTGCTGGGCTTCCAGCCGCAGTCCGGTGACGGTGGTATAGTCCAGATCCGGGGGAAGTTTGCGGCTTTCCAATTTTTTAAACTCTTCCACCGCAGACAGTTGGCGGCGGATATATCCCTCGTATTTCAAGGAAATTTCCACCTGCTCCTGCACCGCGTCCGGCAATTCGGGGCGGTTTTGATCCACCGGGGCAAGGGCTTTGTAGGTCAGTTCCGGACGACGGATCAAGTCCGCCAAACAGACGCTTCCCGTCACGGCGGGAGACCCGTTTTTCTCCAAAACCTCTTTCACCGCTTGGGGAGAGAAGTGGGTGGATCGGCACCGTTGTTTCTCTTCTTCCACCAGCCGGTATTTTTCCAAAAATCGGTCGTATCGCTCTTGAGAGATCAGCCCGATGCGGTATCCCATGGGGATCAGCCGTTGGTCGGCGTTGTCTTGCCGCAAAAGCAACCGGTATTCCGACCGGGACGTCATCATGCGATAAGGCTCGTTGGTACCTTTGGTGACAAGATCGTCAATCAACGTTCCGATATAAGACGAGGCACGGTCGAGAATCAAAGGTTCTTCCCCCTTTAATTTCAACGCCGCGTTAACCCCGGCAACGAACCCCTGGGCGGCGGCTTCTTCGTATCCGGACGTGCCGTTAAACTGCCCCGCACCGTACAACCCGGGAAAATCCTTAAATTCCAAGGTGTTGGACAGTTGCAGAGGATCTACGCAATCGTATTCGATGGCGTACGCCGTCCGCATCATCACCGCGTTTTCAAAGCCTTTCAGAGAACGAAGCATCTTCAGCTGCACGTCCTCCGGCAGAGACGAGGAAAACCCTTGCAGATACATTTCTTCCGTTTCCTGTCCCATGGGTTCCAGGAAGAGTTGATGCCTTTCTTTGTCGGCAAAACGGACAATCTTATCCTCAATGGAGGGACAATATCGGGGACCGATGCCGGTAATATTGCCGGAATACAAGGGAGAACGGTGCAGATTCTCCCGAATGATGCGATGGGTCTCGGCGTTGGTGTGAACCAAATAACAGTCGTGGGTATTTTCGCCGATATATTTGCCCTCGTTTTCAAAGGAAAAGGGTACGATTTTTTCATCGCCGGATTGCACTTCCAATTGGGACAGATCCACCGACGAACGCTTGATTCGGGGAGGCGTTCCGGTTTTGAAACGAAGCAGAGAGATGCCCAATTTTTTCAGAGAATCGGTCAACTCCGTAGCGGCAAACATGCCGTCGGGACCGCCGTCGTAAAAGGTCTCCCCGACGATGATCCGTCCTTTCAAGTAGGTACCGGTGGACAAAATCACCGCTTTTGCCGTATATTGTGCCCCCAAATGGGTGATTAAACGCCATTGGTCTGCGTCCCGTTCCACCGAGACGATTTCCGCCTGTTTCAGCTCCAGATTGTCTTCCAGCTCCAACAGGTGCTTCATTTTATCCTGATACCGCCGGCGGTCGGCTTGAATCCGCAGAGAATGGACGGCGGGACCTTTCCCCAGATTGAGCATACGGCTTTGCAGGAAGATTTGATCGGCAACCTTGCCCATCTGTCCCCCCAAAGCGTCCAATTCCCGCACCAAATGACCCTTTGCGGTGCCGCCGATAGAGGGGTTACAGGGCAAATTCGCCACCCCGTCCAGGCAGATGGTAAAGAGCATGGTCTTCTGCCCCAATCTTGCTCCCGCAAGGGCGGCTTCGATGCCTGCATGCCCCGCACCAACCACGGCAATATCACATTGTCCGGCTTGATAATACGTCATAATAATCCTTCATTCTCAAATTTGCAGTTTTTATTTCCCCACGCAGAAGCGGGAGAAAATATCGTGAATCACCTGTTCGGAGACGGTCTGTCCGGTGATCTCACCCACGGCGGCGATGGCTTCTTCCAGGTCGGAAACGATCACGTCGGGGGTAAAGGCAAGGTTCTGTTTCGCCCGCAAAAGGGCGGCTTTGACCCGGCAGAGGCATTGATATTGCCGGCTGTTGGAAATGACCGCTTTCCCGGCGGGAAGATCGGTTGCAAAGGTGGTTTTCACAAATTCCGCCACCCGGTCCATGCCCTTTCCGGTCTTGGCACTGACCCGAAAGGCGGGGGCTTTCGTTGCCCAGCCCGGCAACGGTTCGTCTCCGGAAACAAGGTCGGACTTGTTAAATAAAAAGACGGTTTTCCCTTGACATTTCAAGGATTCTTCCGCTAATTTCTCATCTTCGCCGGTCCGGTCGGGAGAAAAAATGCAGAAAATCAATTCCGCCTTTTCCATCTCCTGTTTTGCCCGTTGAACCCCGATTTGTTCTACTCTGTCGTCGGTGGTACGAATCCCGGCAGTGTCGGTCAAAATCAGTTTCACGCCGCCAAACACCACCGATTCCTCCACCGTGTCCCGGGTGGTTCCGGCAATGTCGGTGACGATGGAACGGTCGGTGCCGGAAAACAGATTCATCAGGCTGGATTTCCCCACGTTGGGGCGTCCGCACAGTGCCGTTTTGACCCCGTCCCGCAAAATTCTGCCGGTGGCGTAAGAATCACACAAGGTTTCCACCGTTCCAAGGGATCGGGTCAGCATTTCTTCGATTTCTTCGGCGGAAACTTCCCCGATTTCATCGTCGGGATAGTCCACGTACGCCAACAATTTGGAGGCAACGGACAACAGCCCCTCCCGAAGGGTGAGAATGGCACTTCCCACCGTCCCGTCCAACTCACTCATGGCGGCACGGGAGGCGGAAGCGTATTCCGCGTCGATCAGATCCATAACCCCTTCCGCCCGGGTCAGGTCGGTTTTTCCGTTTAAAAAGGCACGTTTGGTAAATTCGCCCCCCTCGGCTTGTACCGCACCCCGGGAAAATAACAGGCGAAGCACCCGGTCCAGCAAATAGACCCCGCCGTGGCAGGAAAATTCTACCACGTCTTCTCCGGTATAAGAAAACGGTCCGCGAAAGGCGGAAACCACACATTCGTCCACAACTTCGTCCCCGTCAACGATACGGGCAAAGGACAAATTCCGCTTTTGATCTCCGTCAATCAGCCTGCCGGAGCCGGGGAATTTCAAAATTCCTTGGGCAATGGAAAAGGCGTCGGGACCGGACAAGCGAATCACCCCAAGGGCGGCACGGAACGGAGCGGTAGCAAGGGCGGCGATGGTCGTCATAAAAACCTCCCAGGTGTTTTAAATGCAATGGGCAAAATGGAAGAAATTAAAAGTTTGTTATATCAACAAAAAAGCGGATTGACCAAATCAATCCGCTCTCGTTTGTCAGTTTTCGGAATCCATGGTAAAGGGGGTACCGCCGGTGACGGGAGAGGCGGAAGAGCCAGCCTGTTCCACGGGAGCGGAGACCGTCGTTTTTGCGGCAGAGCCGGACAGTTTTTCCCCGGGAAGATGGGTGATGGGGCCGGTGTAAACTTCCCCTTCGGGAACGTATTCCCGGCGAGGCTTCCGGTCGTCGAAAGAACGTTTTCCGTAACCGCCCTTGCCACCCCGGTTATCCCGACGGGGACCCCGGTCATTCCGTCCGCCTTTCCGGTTTGCCCGGTCGGAACGGGGTGCGGGACCGTCTTCGCCGCTGTAAGAAACAACGACCCGGCGGTTGGGATCTTCCCCTACGGAATAGGTGGTAACGTTTTCAAAATCCTGCAGTTTTGCATGGATAATCCGTCTTTGGAAGGAAGTCATGGGAGGCAACGTGGTCTTTCTGCGGTTGCGAACCACCTGAACGGCGGTTTTGATTGCCAAAGATTCCAAACGGTTCTTGGTCTTTTCTTTGTAATCGTTAACGTTAAAGGAAATTTTGTAATATTCGCCGCAATCCCGATTGACGATCAGGGAGAGGATCAGCTGGAGAGCGTCCACACCTTCGCCCCGGTTCTTCATGAGAAGATTGGCGTTTTCGCCGGTGACTTGAATGGCAACGGTTTCTTTTTCCAGAGTAATATCCATGGCAACGTCGTCGATGCCCATTTTTTCAAACAGACCTTCCAGATAATCCCGGACGCAACGGCAAGCGTCGGGGGTGAAGGAGATTTTTACCGAAGCTTCTTTGGCTCCGATGCCCAAAAATCCTTTGGAACCCAGGTCCAAAACTTCCTGGCTGTATTCGCCCACGGAAAGTCCCAGTTCCGCTTCGGCTTTTGCCACGGCTTCTTCAATGGTTTTGCCTTTGAAAATCTTTTCCATATATAATATCCTTTTATTTCTTCTTTTTCTTGTTGACGGGTTCCCCGTTCAACATTTCTTCGTCCCGCTTCATTTTTTCGATTTGGGTGTAATTCAATTTCTTTTCTTTCACCGGTTTTACTTCTTCTTTTTTCTTAATGAATTTGGGAAGAAGAATCGTTTGCCCCAAAGAAAGCAGGTTGTTTGCAATCCAGTACAAAGCAACCCCGAAGTTCATGGAATACCCGATCCACAGAGAAAGCAGGGGCATGGTGTACATCATCATGTTCATGCTCTTTGCGGTGGGGTCGGAGCTTTCGGTTTTGGATTTGTTGACCCGCATACTGATAAAGGAAACCAGGAAAGAAGACAGGGCTGCGATGATGGGAATCAAAATAAACCAGCTCCAAATCCCGTGGGCGGAAGCGGTTTCTCCCAAGTTGATTCCCATAAATTCCGTGTTGATCACGGATTTTTGTTGAATGGCTTCGTTCAATCCGTCGATGGAGTTCCGGTTGGCGTTGATGGCGTCGGCGATGTAGATCTGATTCAGATCCAAAGCATTTTGCACCTTGTCGCCGTATTCTGCCAGTTTACCGTCGGTGATATACGCGGAAAAAAGCTCCCGCAATTTCACAACGGCACCGTTGTTGGACGCCGATTCCACCATGGTTTTCACCGACTGATACAAATTGCTGTCGGAGAAATTACAAATATAGGTAAGGGGTTGACGGATTACGTTCCAAAGTCCGAAGATCAGGGGAAGCTGGATCAAAGTAGGCAAACAGCCGGACATGGGATTATATCCTTCTTCGGCGTAGAGTGCCTGCAGTTCTTCCTGATACTTGGGATTCCGATTGTCATTGTGATACTTGTCCGCAAGGCGTTTCATTTTGGGTTGAATTTCCTGCATGCGGATTTGGTTCTTCTGCCCTTTGATGGAAGAGGGCAAAAGCAAAAGCTTCGCCAACAGAGCAAAGACCAAGATGGACCAGCCGTAGTTGCCCAAAACCCAGTAGATCCCTTGCAAGATCAGACCGAGAGGCACGTTGATAATGTCCATGATACTGTTGAGAAATCCAAGAAACATACTTTTTTCTCCTAATTTAATAAAGGGAGTTTCCGAGAAACTCTTTTCAGGGGTCTTTTTCTTTCAAAAGACCGGTACACACGGCAGAAATTCTTCTCCGCGTCGCAGTTCCGTTGCCTGTCCGGAACAGGGGGCAAAATACAAAAAAACCTTTTCGGTGAAAGATTTCGAAAATTCTCCGAAAAGGATTTTTTCATGGTTTGCCTGTTGTGTTTTTCCGGTTTCGGGGAACCGGGTCGTAACCGCCTTTACAAAAGGGATTACACCGTACAATCCGCCAAAGAGCCAAGGCGGAACCTTTGAAAAATCCGTGTTCTTCCAACGCTTCCAAAGCATATTGGGAACAGGTTGGGACGAACCGACAGCATGGAGTTTTATAAGGAGAAATATGACGCTGATAAAAACGGATAAGCCACAGAGCGACGTTTTTCATTCTTTCATCGCTCCCTGGCGTACCAAAACGTTTTTCATCATATCTTTTACCGCGTTCATGGAAACGAATGCGGTTCTCGTCCGGGCAACCAATATAATATCGTATCCCGGTACCATTTCGGGCTCCAACAACCGATAGGCTTCTCGCAGAACTCTGCGGCAGCGGCTTCGTTGCACCGCGTTTCCTACTTTCGTGGAAGTGGTGATTCCCAGTCGGTTCACCTTCTGTCCGTTTTTCCGAAGATAAAGTACGAAGAGGGGGGTTACCTCACTCTTCCCGCTTTTGTACAGTCGGCGGAACAGACGGTTTTCACAAATGGTCTGCGTACTTTTCATTAATAGGTCAGTTGCTTTCTGCCCTTCGCTCTTCTTCTGGAAAGCACTTTACGGCCGTTAGCGGTCTTCATACGCTTCCGGAAACCGTGTTCCTTTTTCCGCTGACGCTTTTTGGGCTGGTAGGTTCTTACCATTCTTTTTCCCTCCTTCCGGGTGGTTAACGGTCTATGGGCATAATACGCCCAATCCGATTTCTTTCACTATTATATATGAAAAAGCCGGAAATGTCAAGGGAAAAGATAAAAAAAAACGGAATTTTTTTTAACAAAATTGCAATATCTCTTGTTTATTTTAATTATATATGGTATTATTATAATAAATTATTTTATATTTAACTTGATTTTATTTTTATAGACCGGACTTTTTCCCGTGGGACAAGCCGGAAGAGGAGGAAAAACGATGACCTTTCGTGACGTTTGGGCGAAAACCTTGGTTCAGTTGGAAGAAATGGTAACGAAAAACGCGCTGGAAATGTGGATTAACACTTTGGAACCGGTTGCGTACGAAAATGATGCCGCCGTTTTAATTTCTCCCTCTCCCTTTCAGAGAGATATCGTCATGTCGAAATACAAAGACGTAATCGTCGCCGCAATGACGGAAGTGGTGGGGTTTGATATTGACATTAACGTCATCACCGCGGAAGAAAGGGGAAAAACCTTTGTCCCTGCCTCTCCCGTGCAAAAACAGGAAGAAGACCCCATCACGAATCTTACTTCTTCCATCGTTCATCCGGAATATACCTTTGACAGTTTCGTGGTTGGGGATTCCAACCGCCATGCCCATGCCGCTTGTATGGCGGTGGCTCAAAATCCCTCGGGTGCCTACAATCCCCTCTTTATTTACGGGGCTTCCGGGTTGGGGAAAACTCACCTTTTGTACGCCATTCAAAATGAAGTGAAAAAACGCTTCCCCGATAAAAACTGCCTTTACGTCCGTTCGGAAGATTTTATCAATGAATTTATCGAATTGGTCGTTCAGCAGAAAAAAGCCATGGATTTCAAAAATAAATACCGCTCTTTGGATTTATTTATGGTGGACGATATTCAGTTCATCGGAGGGAAAGAATCCATTCAGATGGAATTTTTCAACACCTTTGAAGCGTTGTTTGGGGATAATAAACAGATTATTTTGGTTTCCGACCGTCCTCCCCGGGATATTCAACTTCTTACCGACCGGCTTCGTTCCCGGTTTGAATTGGGTCTCATCGTTTCGGTAGGGCAGCCGGAATACGAATTAAAAGCCGCCATTATCCGTCAACGGTGCCTTTTCTATAAAATGGATCTGACCGACGACGTGGTGGAATTTATCGCACAACACGTTAAGAGCAATATCCGTCAGATCGAAGGCGTTTTGAAAAAGATGATGGCTTACCGCCTCATTTCCCAATCTACCCCCAATATGGCGATTGCTCAATCCGCCATTCGAGATATTACCAATGAAAACCAGCCTTTGCCGGTGGTAATCGATAAAATTCTGTTGGAAGTCTCCCGGGAATACGACGTTACCATCGACGAAATGTGTTCTTCCCGGCGGGTAGAAAAAATTACCAATGCCCGGCAGATCGCTATGTACATCATGCGGGAAATTACTCCCATGTCTTTGCCGGAAATCGGAAATCAGTTCGGCGGCAGAGACCACTCCACCGTTCACCATGCCATCGAACGGGTGGAATATAAAATTAAGATGAATTCCAACCTGAAACTCCGCATTGACGATATTATTAAAAGTATTCGAGAAAAATAATCCGGAAAAAGAATTTTTCTTTTTTCCACAATCCGTGGATAATTCTCGGTGGACAGTTTTGTTTTTTCCACATTTTTCTCCACACTGTGGACAAGAAAATAAAACCTTTCCACCCCACCCAATCCAGAAAAAATTCCTTCCACCTTATTCCAAACACTATCCACTACCCCTACAGGCGTTATTTTTCGTGATTTTTTCGTTTTTTTTCTATCAATCCACAGTTTCCACACCCCCTAATACTATTACTAAAAAATATATTTCTTTCTGTCTTGTAAAGAAAGAAAAAACTACTATCCGAAAGGAATCACCCTTATGATCTTTGCTTGCGAAAAGAATTTATTATTGGAAGCGGTAAACATTGTTTCCCGTGCGGTTCTTCCCAAAGCCACCTCTCCGGTCATGGAAGGTATTTTGGTAGAATGTTACGAAGAAGGCAGAATGAAGTTGATTGCTTACGATCTGTCTTTGGGAATCGAAACAGAAGTTCCCGCCGACGTTACCAAAGGCGGTACGTTTGTGGTCAACGCGAAAATGTTTGGGGACATTTTGCGTGCCATGGATAACGACGTAGTTTCCTTTAAGATGGACGAGCATTTGAATCTGACCGTTTCCTGTGCTTCTGCCCGGTTTGTTATTGGGTGTATCGACGCGGCAGGATTCCCGGTTCTTCCCATGATTCAGGAAAATAAGACCATCGAAGTGAAAGAAGATATGCTTTCTTCTATGCTTCGGCAGACCTTGTTTGCCGTTTCGGAAAACAATGCAACTCCTATTTTGCAGGGAACCCAATTCCGGGTGGAAAAAGGAAGATTGGAATTGGTGGCAACCAACCAATATAAATTAGCAATCCGCAAAGAACCTTACGTTTACGATGGGGATCCGTTCCGCTTTGTGGTTCCCGGAAAGACGGTCAGCGAATTGACCCGGATGCTGAAAAGCGACGGAGAAGATATGGTTCGGATCTCTTTGGCAGAACGGCAGATCGTATTTGAATTGAAAAATACGGTGGTCATCTCCCGTCTTCTGGAAGGGGATTTTCTGGATTATGAACGGATTTTGCCCACCTCCTTCTCTACGGTTGCAACCTTGAAGATCGACGGATTGAAACGTGCTATGGAACGGGCTTCGATTCTTTTGAACAATGAAAAAATTCGCATTCCCGTTCGGTTTTCCTTTGAATTTGATTCTATTGTAACTTCCTGCCGTTCTTCTACCGGCAATACCTTGACGGACCAGATCAAAGCCGCCATCGACGGACCGAATCTGGAAATTGGTTTCAATAATAAATATATTCTGGAAATTCTTGCCGCCGCCGAATGCGAAGAGATCATGGTGGGGCTGAACAAACCCAACACGTTGATGAAAGTGACTCCTACCGAAGGAGATCGGTTTATTTTCCTTTTGTCTCCCATGCACTTGAAAGGTTAAAAAGAAAGATCCTTTTGAACAGGTGATACAATGATTATAAAATCATTACAAGTACAAAATTTTAGGAACATGGAATACGAGGAATTTCGTTTTGTTCCGGGGGTTAATATTCTTTTGGGGGACAATGCCCAAGGAAAAACCAACGTGATTGAAGCGTTGTGGCTGTTTTCTGCCTGTAAGTCCTTTCGGGTCAGCGACGATAAGCCCTTTATTAAAATAGGGGAACACAGATCCGCCATTTACGGGGAATACGAACGCAACGGTCGGGTTTACAAACCGGTGATGAAATTCTACGACGACAAACGGAGAGAAATTTTCTTAAATAACGTTGCCGTCCGCCCGAGAGAAATTGTGGGGCAATTTCCGGCAGTTCTCTTTTTCCCGGATCATTTGTCATTAATTAAGGGATCGCCGGAATTACGGCGTAAATTTCTCGATCTGGCACTATGTCAGACCGACCCTGCCATGTTAACGGTATTAAATGAATACAATAAAGTCCATCAACAGAGAAATGCTCTTTTAAAACAGTACCGGGAACGGATTGATGCAAAATCCGCCTTGGATATCTGGGATGAAAAGATGGCGTCTTTGTCCGCAAAAATCGCCTGGAGAAGAAATGAGTATATTTCTGCTATGATTCCCTTTGCACAAAAGGTCATGGACGAGATCTCCGGGGGAAAAGAACGGCTTGACATGGAATATAAGACCGTGTGTAAAATGCCTTCCAGAGATCTGGAAAATTTGGAAGATCAATTTTTCTATGCTTTGAAGACCCATCGGGAAAAGGATCTTATCACCGGGCATACCTCTACGGGGGTTCACCGAGATGATTTTGAACTTTATATCAATGGGGAAAATGCGAAAATTTACGGATCCCAAGGGCAACAGCGATCCTGCGTGATGGCATTGAAGATGGCGGAAGCGGATCTGCTTCACAAAGCCACCGGGGAATTTCCCATCATGCTGTTTGACGACGTGTTCTCGGAATTGGACCCCAATCGAAGAAGTTACATTATCGAACGGATCCGGGGACGGCAGGTCATTCTTTCTTGTTGTGAAGATACGGGAGATTTTGCGGAAGCAACCATTTTCCGGATTCACGGGGGAGCCTTGGTATGAAAACCGGGAGAATGCTCCACATTGGGGCGGGATATTTGATCAATACCGGTTGTATCGTGGGAATCTTTGATTTGGATAAGACCACCTACGGTCCCAAGACCCGGGAATTTTTGGCAAAAGCGGAAAAAAGCGGCTCCGTTATTTCTGCCGGCTATGAATTGCCGAAATCCTTTATCGTCTGTAACGAACAGGGAAAAAACACCGTGTATCTTTCCCAACTTGCTTCTTCCACCTTGCAAAAGAGAATGGAAGAACACTAAAAAACCGAAAAATATATATACCTATATATAAAGGAAAGGAATTATTATGAGCGAACTGACCAACAACGTACAAGCCACCGGGGCGAAGTACGACGAAACTCAGATTCAGGTTCTGGAAGGGTTGGAAGCCGTCCGGAAACGTCCGGGGATGTACATTGGCTCCACGTCCATTCAAGGGTTGCACCATTTGGTGTATGAAATTGTGGACAACGCCATCGACGAAGCCCTGGCGGGGTATTGTAACAACATCTACGTGAATATTTTGCCCGGGAATATTATTCGGGTAAGAGACGACGGACGTGGGGTTCCTACGGGGATTCACCCCAAAATGGGGATTTCTACCGTGGAAGTTGTTTATACCATTCTTCACGCCGGCGGGAAATTCGGCGGCGAGGGATATAAAGTGTCCGGGGGTCTTCACGGGGTAGGTGCGTCGGTTGTTAACGCTCTGTCTCAATGGATGGAAGTCCGGGTCCACGACGGAAAACACGTGCATTTCCAACGGTACAATCGGGGCAAACCCGAAGCAGCCGTCCAAATCGTGGGCGATACCACCGAAACCGGAACGGAAGTTACCTTCCTTGCGGACGACGAAATTTTTGAAACGCTGCAATACGAATACGACGTTTTGTTGAAACGTCTCCGGGAACAGGCGTTCTTGAACGGTGGGATTCATATTATCTTCACCGACGAACGGGGCGAGACTCCCAAAGTCACCGACCTGCAATACGAAGGCGGGGTTCGTTCTTTCGTAGAATATTTGAACGGTCAACGGAAGAGTGAAGGGCTGCACGACGTGATTCACATTTCCGTTTCCAACGAAAACAACGCGGCGGAAGTGGCGTTGCAGTATACCGATTCTTACGCTCCTTTGATCCTTTCTTTTGCCAACAATATCAACACCACCGAAGGCGGTATGCACGAGGTTGGTTTTAAGACCGCATTGACCAAAGTTCTCAACAACTATGCCCAATCCCGGAAGATTATCAAAGAGGGCAATCAGTTGCTGGAAGGGGAAGATGTGCGGGAAGGTTTGATCGCCGTTATTTCGGTCAAGCTCACCGAAGCTCAATTTGAAGGGCAGACCAAGACCAAGCTGGGCAACAGCGAAATGCGTCAGGTGGTCTATCAGATGATGATGCAGAAGATGGCGGACTTCTTGGAAGAAAACCCTGCCGTGGCAAGAACCATCATCGAAAAAGCCATGAATGCACAAAATGCCCGAGAAGCGGCACGGAAAGCAAGAGAAAACGTCCGCCGCAAAACCGGTTTGGAATCGGGACAGATGCCCGATAAGTTGCAGGACTGCAACGAAAAAGATCCGTCGCTGTGCGAAATTTACATCGTGGAAGGGGACTCCGCCGCAGGGTCTGCCATTCAGGGCAGAGACTCCCGGTTCCAGGCAATCCTTGCCATGTGGGGTAAGATGCTCAACGTGGAAAAGGTGCGGGTGGATAAAATCTACGGCAACGACAAACTTTCTCCCCTGATCATCGCATTGGGTGCCGGCATCGGCGATACCTTTAATCTGGAAAAACTCCGGTATCATAAAGTAATCATTATGGCGGACGCCGACGTGGACGGTTCCCACATTCGGACGCTGCTTTTGACTTTCTTCTTCCGGTATATGCGTCCGTTGATCGAAAACGGTCACGTGTATTCCGCCGTTCCTCCCCTGTATAAGATCACCCGGGGAAAAACCGTCCGGGTGGCGTACTCCGACGAAGAACGGGATAAGGTTTCCGCAGAAATGAGAGAAGACAATCCCAACGCGAAGATTGAAATCTCCCGTTTCAAAGGTTTGGGTGAAATGGACGCACACGAACTGTGGGATACCACCATGGACCCCGAACAACGCTCCCTTCGTCGCATTACCCTGGACGACGCCGTCCGTGCCGACGAAGTGTTCTCGGTTCTCATGGGCGAACAGGTAGAACCCCGGAAAGAATGGATCGAAAAGAACGCTCAATACGCAGTCAACCTTGACTTTTAACAGTAGGAGAAAAGTATTATGGCTCATAATAGAAGTTACAAGCCGGAAGATATTCTCTTTCCCAACCAGGTGATCACGCAATCCAACCTGGTGGAAGAAATGGAAAAATCTTACATTGAATACGCCATGTCGGTTATCGTCGGCCGTGCGTTGCCCGACGTTCGGGACGGTTTGAAGCCCGTACATCGCCGGATTCTGTATACCATGTATGAAAGCGGTTTGACCTCGGACAAACCCTTTAAAAAATCCGCCACCTGCGTGGGTGACGTTTTGGGGAAATACCACCCCCACGGGGATACGTCCGTGTACGACGCCATGGTGCGTCTTGCTCAGAATTTCCCCATGCGGTATATGTTGGTGGACGGACACGGGAACTTCGGTTCCGTGGACGGTGACCCCCCGGCAGCATACCGTTATACGGAAGCCCGTTTGTCCAAAATGTCCAACGAAATGCTGCGGGATATTGATAAAGAAACGGTGAACTGGGATCCCAACTTTGACGAATCCAGAAAAGAACCCCGAGTTCTCCCCTCCCGGTTCCCCAACCTGTTGGTGAACGGCTCTTCCGGGATTGCGGTAGGTATGGCAACCAACATTCCTCCCCATAACCTGAAGGAAGTAATTAACGCCGCTGTTGCGGTTTTGGATAATCCTGAAATTGAAGTTTTGGATCTTTTGGAATATATTTCCGGTCCCGACTTCCCTACCGGCGGGATCATTATGGGTCGCCGGGGAATCCGTGCCGCCTATGCCACCGGACGGGGCAAAGTGGTGGTTCGTGCCAAGACGGAATTTGAAGAATTCAACAAAGACCGGGTCCGCATTATCGTTTCCGAACTGCCCTACCAGGTTAACAAACGTCAGTTGATTAAATCGATCGCCGATCAGGTGAAGGATAAGAAGATCGACGGTATTTCCGATCTGCGGGACGAAACCGACCGGAACGGTATGCGTATGGTCATTGAACTGAAGAAAGACGCCAATCCCCAGGTGGTTCTGAACACCTTGTTCAAGCAAACTTCCCTGCAGTCTTCCTTCGGTGTGATTCTGTTGGCGTTGGTAGACGATCAAAAGCAACCCAAGATTCTGTCGTTGAAGCAGATTCTGGAAGAATATCTCACCTTCCAAAAAGAAGTTTTGACCCGCCGTACGCAGTACGATCTGAAGAAAGCCAGAGAACGGGCACACCTGTTGGAAGGGTTGCTGATTGCTCAGGATAACATCGACGAAGTTATCCGTATTATCCGCACCGCCTACGACGACGCAAAACTGCGTTTGATGGAACGGTTTAACCTGGACGACGTTCAGGCACAAGCCATTCTCGATATGCGTCTGAAGGCTTTGCAGGGCTTGGACCGTGAAAAGCTGCAGGCGGAATTCGATGTGCTGCATCAGCGCATCACCTATTACCAGGAGTTGCTCTCTGACCCTGCAAAGATGCGGGCTGTGCTGCGTGAGGAGCTGCTGGAGATCCGGGATAAGTTTGGCGATGATCGCAAGACCGAAATCCAGAAGTCGGAGGCCAAGCGGTCTTAGGAAGACAACATTCACA
>JAZRUJ010000009.1:0-4008 GCA_045652445.1 Eubacteriales bacterium
TGAATGTTAGCGTTGTCGCAGTTAAAACGGCGATTTGCCGTACTTCGGAAAGAATGCTCGATTTCCCGATTAACCAAATCGTAAACTGCATCCTGGGCTCCGATGAGAGCCACAAAATCTTTAATGGTGTCCCAAGATTTAAAGTATACCAACTTTTTTCCGTTGCGAACGGTAGACCCGGGAAGCAGATCGAAAGAACTTTTACAAAAATCAAAAAATTCACCACCCAAAATCTGGTGGGAGGTTTTAAATTCGATGCTGCAATTTTTTTCCGGAGAAACCATCACCCCATTTGCCATAAAAACACCCCGGAGAAACGCCCGACGGCAACAGTCCCGTTCCAATAGACGAAAATCCAAGTGTATTGGGGAGGAAAAATCCACACCGTCCAAAAATTCCCGTAATATACGAAGATCACGAGGGTGGGCGATGCGGCAAACAAATTTTTTAACGGTTTTACCCTGACAAGACAATTCAAACTTCCGAACGCCTGCTTTCATCAAAAATCCCAGATAGCGGGAACGAATTTCGGGATATGCGGTAACCATGCGAATTTCTTCTTCACAAACCGTATTGGAAAACAGGAGAAAACCGTATAATTCCGCCTTGCGGCAGCATTCGGATTCCCGAATGGACAGTAGTTTTTTCTTAACATCCAAAGAATACGACACGGTCTCCCCTCCTTTCCCAAGTAAATGCAAAATTATTCGTCCAAGAATCGAATTTCCGGCTCCAGCAAAACGCCGAATTGATCTTGCACAGTTTTTACGACGTGGCAAATTAACTCTTTCACGTCATGCTCGGTAGCTCCGCCTTTGTTGATGATAAATCCGGCGTGCTTTTCGCTGACTTGAGCTCCACCTACGGAATATCCTTTCAAGCCGGCATCTTCAATTAATTTTCCTGCAAAATACCCCTCAGGACGCTTAAAGGCACTCCCGGCACTGGGATATTCCAGAGGTTGTTTTTCCCGACGGCGGCGATCCAATTCCGCCGTAATTTCCCTGATTTGAGCAGGATCACCCGGCTCGCAGAGAAATTCAACAGAACAGATCACCCCGGGATGATCTGAAAAATAGGAATGACGATAAGAGAAGTCCATTTGTTCCCGGTTAAACCGGTGAACGGTACCTTCTTCATCCACCCATTCCACCGACGTAATAAACGATGCCATTTCCGAGCCGTAAGCTCCGGCATTCATAAATACACCGCCACCGATGCTGCCGGGAATTCCGTGAAGAAATTCCAGCCCGGCAAGTCCTTCCTTTTGGGCAAGGTTGGCAACCGATGCCATACTGCAGCCGGCATCGGCAAAAATGCGATTTTCACTCCGGGTTAACCGGTTCATCTGCCGGGTCATGACTAAAACGCCCCGATACCCGTCATCAGACGCCAAAAGATCCGAACCGCGTCCCATCACAAAATAACGAATCTTGTTTTTATGTAAAAAACGGATCACGTCACTCATTTGTTGGGTATCAGAGGGAAAAACGGTGTAGTCAGCAACTCCACCGATGCGGAAAGTGGTATACTCCTTTAATAAAAGGTTTTGTTCCAGGCGAATGCCCGACTGACGGCAAAACTCGGCAATCATACTTCGTTCTCCGTACTACTTTCGCTCATGTGCTTTAACAAGCGGCGATTAAATTCTTCGGCGGCATTGTACCCACTACGTTTCTGCCGATTGTTGGCGGCAGCAACTTCAAGGATAATTGCCAGATTTCGTCCGGGACATACGGGAATGGTGACCGAGGGAATCTTATGCCCCAAAATCTCGTATTCTTGCGTTTCCATTCCGAGACGATCATAGTGCTTGGTGTCGTCCCAATTTTCCAACTGAACCACAAAATCGATCTTGGTGGTTTCCATGACCGAACCCATACCAAAAATATGGCGAACGTCCACAAGTCCGATACCGCGAAGTTCAATCAGATATCGAATCAAATCCGGTGCGGAACCAACGATGGTAAGATCGGATACCGCTCGCAATTCCACGGCATCGTCTGCAATCAAACGGTGACCGCGTTTGAGCAATTCCATAGCAGTTTCGCTCTTACCAACCCCGCTTTCCCCTAAAATCAGAATCCCTTCGCCGTAAACGTTGACCAACACACCGTGACGAGTAATACAAGGTGCCAGTTGAACGTTCAAATAATTGATTAAGGAAGACATGAAACGGGATGAGGGACGGTTGGAAGCAAGGACGGGAATTTCGTATCGCTTGGCACTTTCCACCATTTCTTCCGGAACGGGAAGATTCCGAGTCACGACGATGGCGGGAATACCCCGAGAAAACAGTCCGTCAAAAATAACGGTGCGTTCTTCCGGCGTTTTCTCCATCAAAAAGCCCATTTCCGCATTCCCGATGATCTGGATACGGCTTTCATCAAAATGGTCGAAAAAGCCGGAAAGAGGCAGGCCGGGACGGTTAACGTCAGTAGAATAAACGGTACGCTTGGCACCTTTTTCTCCGGCAGAATCGGGCATATAAATGATTTGAAGATGTTCCGATGCGATAATCTTATCAAGGGTGACAAACTTTTCCATCGCTTCTCCTCCAAGTAAAATAACAGGTGTGCAGCAGACCTACATCCGCCGCACACCTACTGACATATTACGATTTTATGCCGAACGGAGCGGATTATTCTTCCACAGAACCGTCTTCAACGGTGGCTTCGGCGTCAGCTTCTTCCACAGCTTCTTCTTCGGGAAGAGCGGCTTTGATGGAAAGGCTGATCTTCTTGGTATCGTAGTTGATTTCGATGATCTTCGCATCAACTGCATCGCCGACTTTCAAAACGTCGCCGACTTTTTCAACCCGCTGGTTTGCAATCTGGGAAATGTGAACCAGACCGTCGATACCGGGGATAACGGAAACGAATGCACCGTAGGGCATGAGTTTGAGAACGGTAACGGGAATTACGTCGCCAACTTCATACTTCTGGGGAAGGATTGCCCAAGGATCTTCGTTTGCCTTCTTAAAGGTCAGGGAAATCTTACGGGTTTCAGGATCGAAAGCTTTCACTTCGACTTCGATGTTGTCGCCTTCTTTTACAACTTCAGAAGGATGTTTGATCTTGGTCCAAGCAAGGTCGGTTACGTGAACCAGACCGTCTACGCCGCCGATGTCAACGAAAGCACCGAAAGAAGCGAGAGACTTAACCACGCCGTTGTACTTCTTACCAACTTCGATGGTTTCCCAAACTTCTGCCTGTGCGGCATCTTTTTCTTCCTTCAAAACGGATTTAATGGAACCGATGATTCTCTTACGGCGTCCGGCATTTTCCAATTCGATAATGCGGAGACGGACTTCCTGATTCTTCATGGTTTCCAGATCGGTGTCTTTTCTCAGAGAAGCCAGGGAAGCGGGGACGAAAACGCGGACAGCGTTAACGAAGACCACAAGACCGCCCTTTACAACTTCGGAAACAGTTCCGGTCAGAATTTCGTTGTTTTCTTTCGCAGCTTCGAGCTTTTCGAAGCCTTTGATGGAATCCAGCTTCTTCTTGGAAAGAAGAACGGTACCTTCAATATCGCTGACTTTCATAACGAAAGCTTCCACTTCATCGCCGGCTTTCAGGGAAGCAAGTTCTGCTTCGCTGAATTCGGAAGCGGGAATGAAACCGGTATGTTTGCCGCCCAGTTCGACCTGGACTTCGTTGGTTCCAACTACACCGATGGTTCCGGTGATACGCTGTCCGACACGGGTTACCTGCAAGGATGCTTCAAGAGCAGCTGCAAAGTCGATATCCTCCTCTGTAAAATTGACGTTGTTGTTTTCATTCATCATGGTGTTTATGACCTCCTCGATTGTACTGCCGGGTGTCGAAGCTCCGGTAGCCAATCCGATTTTTTTATACTCACTTAAATATTGTGGTAACTCGGTTACGTCCTCTATGTAACACGCCGCACAGCGGTTGACGGCAATTTCATAGAGTTTTTTGGTGTTGGAACTGTGTTTATCGCCAATAACGACGATATAGTCACATTCCTTTGCCATTTGTTCCA
>JAZRUJ010000010.1:0-28737 GCA_045652445.1 Eubacteriales bacterium
CCCCTCTGAAAGGTAGGTTGCTCACGCGTTACTCACCCGTCCGCCACTAACGCAGGGGAGCAAGCTCCCCCTTGTCCGTTCGACTTGCATGTGTTAGGCACGCCGCCAGCGTTCATCCTGAGCCAGGATCAAACTCTCTAATAAATATTCAACGATTCCTCAGAACCGTTCATGTCATTCATCAGAATGTCCGACCCAGAAAATTCTGGTTCGTGTTCCGTAATTTTAATGAGTTTACTTCTCATGCTTTTTCCGATTTTCCGAAGCTTGCGCTCCGTTATGTCGGAATCAACAGGGTACAAAAATTCACTGTTTAATTTTCAAGGTTCATCGCGTCTCAAAAACGTCCTGTTTTTTTGGCGCTTGAATAGTATACCACAATTTTACCGGTTTGTCAATACTTTTTTGAAAAAAAGTTTTTTTAATTAAAAAACAGCTCAAACCGTTGATATTATCATGTTTTTTTGACCTTTCGCACCCTTTTTGCAAAGTTTTTTGTGAAAATTGTTTCCTTTTCTTCCGGTTTTTTGGGTCAGTGTAGGCAAAAGCAACAAAACAAAACGATTTTTATTTGGATAGTAAAAAGCATTCGTTTTTTGCGGTCTTTATTATATATAAAATATGTAGCGAAGCGACGAAATTTGAAAAAAACAGAGGAACATTCTTTCCCTGTTCCTCTGTGTGTGGTTATTGAATTTCAATAGACGTTCGCAATTTCCCATACAAAAACAATCGGGCTTGAGGCGTAGGTGTTCCGTCCGGAGCATAGGGGAACCGGGCGAAGTCCGAATTGCGAAACCATTGTAAGGGAGACATCTGCCGATAAACATCCCGCTGGTCTTCCGTAAGGTATGCTTCTACTCTTCCGCTTTTCAGCAAATCCAAAAGACCGTCCCGGTCGGGCTGTACCGTCTGCCAAGAAGCAACGGTGTGGCACCGGTCAAAGGTAAACCAATCGTAGCAAAGCAAGGTTTGTGCCGTCTTAAGCACGTCTCCCCTTAAATTTTGATTTAAATACTCCGACATCAAGGCAAAAGCTTTGGGAGGCGTTTGGGCAAGATAAAATTCCCCTCGTTGCTCCAAAAGTTCAGCGATTCCTCGGAAAAAGGCAAACATACCGGGAGTATACGCTTGTATCAAATAAGAAAGAAGATGGGTACAAAGTCCACTGTTCCAGTATCGTTCCAGAACCTTTTCCACCCCTTTCAGAACCAAAAGGTCGTCGGGAGAAAGCCACTGATTTTTCAGAATTTCATAGGGGGGATATTGAGAATAGACCGCACCGTCGTCCCGCTGTTCCAAAGCGGTTCCTTTCAGCCGCTTCAAAAAACCCAGCTGCAGACAGTGGGAACGCAGAGCAAACACGGTGTTGAAGGATGTTTCAAACGAGGCTAGGTCTTCATAGGGAAGTCCGGCAATCAGGTCCGTATGGACGTGGCACCCCCCTTGCGAGAGACGTTTCACGGTTTGATACAGCTTTTGGGGGTCGGTTCGCCGGGTAATGGCGGTGAGGGTATCGGGGTTTGCGGATTGAATGCCCACTTCCAGCAAAATCATACCGGGACGGAAGGATTCCAATAACTGCAATTCTTCTTCATCCAAAAGCCACGCCGCCACCTCAAAATGAAAAGACGTTATTCCGTTGTCGTGGTCTTTTAGGTATTGCAAAATTGCCTTGGAGCGATGGCGGTCACAGTTAAAAGTTCGGTCCACAAACTTGACCAGGCGAACCTTGGCGTCGAGGAACTGTTGCAAATCCTCAAACACTTTGGGCAGCGACCGGGTGCGAACCCGCCCTTGCACCGACGAAAGACAATAAATGCAGGTAAAGGGGCAACCTCGGCTGGATTCGTAATAGAGAATCCGTTTTGTCAACGTCTCCAATTCCCCCGGCATATAGGGAAAGGGCAACGCGTCCAGGTTGCACAGGGGAGGACGGTTGGGATTTTCTACATATTCCCCGTTTCGCAGATAAGAAATCCCCGGAAGTTGCAAGGTAAAAAAGGTTTCTTTGGGAGTTTGGGATTTTCGCAGCGTTTCGGTCAATTCCCGGAACGTTTCTTCGCCCTCTCCCCGTAAAATTCCGTCCACCGCCGGATTGTCTCGCAAAAAATCTTCACAGCCGTAAGACACCTCCGGACCGCCACACAAAATGAGGGCTTGGGGGAGAAGTTGCCGCAGGTCGGACAAAATCTGTCGCGTCAGCGATACGTTAAAAATATAAACCGAGAAAGCGTAAATATCGGCAGGACAGGATAAAATCTGTCGCAAAATCTCGTCTTTGGGTTGATTGACGGTACATTCCAAAAGTTCCGTTCCCTCGGGGGCAACAGAACGAAGACACCGCAACGCCAAAGACGTATGGGTATATTTACTGTTGAGGGTCACAAGCAAGGTTTTCATAAAAATTCACCTCTCTACATTATTCTACACCCAGAATGGGGCTTTGTTGTGTCAAAAGCAGGAAAAAATCTCTGCATTTTGAAATTTTTCCCCTTTCGCCTTGACTTTTTCCGGAAAATGTGATACCATGAAGATAGCATCCCACAACAAACCATGCCCTGATGAAAGGGGATTTTAAAATGAAAAAAATGAATTTTACCGGACGAATGCTTCCCATCGTAATGATTGCAGCACTGATGTTGCTGTCCGCTTGTAACGGCACGTCCAAACTGGAAAAAGCGTTTGCTCTTTCCGAAACCGAAGTTACCATGATGGTTGGGGAAACAAAAACCCTGACGTTAGACAATCCCAAAGAAACCGACGTAGGAGAATATACCGTGGAATGGTCGTCGGAAGATGAAACGGTAGCTTCAGTCTCCGAACAAGGGACCGTTACAGCAAAATTGGAAGGAACCACCACCATTACCGCCCTTTTGAAGACCGAAAAGGCAGAAGCCTCTTTCTCCGCGACGGTGACCGTTACGAAAAGCACCGCTTCGTTGACCGCTATTTCCTTCGGAGCAACCGTCTACTCTTTGGGGCAAGGGCAAACGTTAAATTTGGAACAGGAAGTGGAATACACCCCCGCCCATGCCGCCAATAAAGATTTAAAATGGACATCTTCCAACCCCGACATCGCTACCGTTGCAAACGGCGTTGTCACCCCCCGCTCCCAAGGGATTACCACCATCACCGCAAAAACTACGGACGGAATGATCTTTGCCTCTTGTACCGTCCGTGTTTCGGAGATTTCCGTTCCTGCTACGGGAATCTCTCTGGAACAGAAGGAATACACCGTGTCCGTAGGGAAAACCGTGACCGCTACTCCGAAATTGGAGCCTTCCAACGCCACCGGATATACCCTGGTTTGGGCAACGGAAGACCCTGAAATTGCCACGGTAACCGGTGGGAAAATCACCGGAATTAATGAAGGAGAGACCACCCTATTCGTCTACTTGAGTTCCAACGAACAGATCAAAGCACAATGCAAAATTATTGTAGAAGAAGCGGAAAACGTGGTTATCAAAGCAACCAACGTCAAACTTTCCTCCGGCTATATTACCATTCCCGAAAACAACGACGGACCGTTTTATTTCTATTACGAAATCACCCCGTTAAACTGCACCGAATCTCCCCGTTGGAGCACCAACCGTCCTGATTTACTGAAAATTGACGAAAAAACCGGGAAATTCACCCTCATCAAAGCACCCACCGACGATATGGTCAGCGTGATTGTCACCTGCACCGTAGGGGACGTATCGACCACCGGGGTGGTAAATATCGAACCCCGTAAGCCTGTCCTGGAAATTGTCCCCGGAGAAACCGGAGACGCAGCGGAGAGATTGAAGCTTTACGACAAAGCTCCCTACAATACTCTGGAATTGATTGCCGTACTGAAAGACATAGAAGCCCTCCCCGACGTGACTTGGAAATCTTCGGACAACAAAATCGCCACCGTAGATGCAAACGGCATGGTTACTGCGAAAAAAGCAGGAAAATGCACAATTACCGCCATAAGCAAAGACGACACTTCCGTCAAGGCGGAATACACGGTTACGGTGGAAGAAGCAGACTACCTCACCGTTGCGGTAGGAAGCACCGTCGACCTGGCACTTGACTCGACGAAATATCCCAACGATATTTCCTGGCAAGCATCGAAACACTTGACCTACGATGCAGAAAACAAGACCATTACCGGGAAAGAAGAAAGTTCCCTGAATACCCCCGGCGGACTGTCCGGATACTCCGCCTCCGACGGAAAATTGTATTCCATTACCGTCCACGTTCTTCCCGCAGAAAGCGAATAACCCTCTCTCCCGGCCGAAAAATCGGTCGGGAGTTTGTTTTTTCTTGAAAAAGCCCTTGATTTTCCCGGGGAAGTATGCTATAATGTTAGAATAGATATTATATATACATAGGAGCATCACAATATGCTGATTAACAAACTGAACGAAGACCTTCGCCAAGCGGCAGAACAGTTGGGGTATCCTACGGAAAAAATCACCGTAACCTATTCCGACCGTCCCGACCTGTGCCATTTTCAATGCAATGCCGCCTTTGCTTTGGCAAAAGAATTGCGGAATGCCCCCATTAAAATCGCACAAGCTTTGGCGGATCGGTTTTCCCAACAATATACCTATGCGACTGCCGACGTGGCAGCTCCCGGCTTTTTGAACTTCACCATAACCGATGAAGAATTTTCTCAACTTCTGAAAGATCTTTTGGAAGATGACCGGTGCGGCGTAGAACAAACAAAAACCCCAAAAAAGATTGTTATCGACTACGGTGGACCGAACATTGCAAAACCTCTTCACGTGGGACATTTGCGGAGTGCAGTTATCGGGGAAGCATTAAAGCGTCTTGCGGTCTTTTTGGGACACAACGTAACCGGCGACGTACATCTGGGAGACTGGGGCACCCAAATGGGTCTGGTGATTGCCGGGCTGGAAGAACGGTATGACCTGTCCTATTATTTCGGGGGAAACGGTGCAAAACCGGAGATCACCCTGGCAGACTTGAACGAAGTATACCCCATGGCATCGGCCCGTTCCAAGGAAGACGAAGCCTTCCGGGATAAGGCACAAGATATTACGTTCCGTCTGCAAAAGCACGAAGAAGGATACTATACCCTGTGGCAGGATATCTGTGCCATTTCCATCGCCGACATCAAAAAAGACTACGAAGCGTTGAACGTGGAATTTGACCTCTGGAACGGGGAAAGCACCTGCGATAAATACGTGGATCCCATGCTGGACTCTTTTGTGAAACAAGGCTTTGCCTATGAAAGCGACGGGGCTTTGATCATGGATGTGGCGGAAGAAACCGACGAAAAACCCATGCCCCCCATTCTTCTCCGGAAATCTAACGGGGCACAGATCTACGCTTCCACAGACCTTGCCACCATCGTGGAACGAATGGAAACGTTGAATCCCGATGAAATGTGGTACGTAGTCGACGCCCGTCAGGGGTTGCACTTTGAACAGGTCTTCCGGTGTGCGAGAAAGACCGGACTGGTCAAGGAAGATACGGTGATGGTACACGTTCCCTTTGGGACCGTCAACGGCACCGACGGAAAACCCTTTAAGACCAGAGAGGGCGGCACCATGAAATTGAAAGATCTCATTGCCCTGATCTCCGAAGCCGCGGGAAAACAACTGTCCGAGGGGGCTTTGGTGCAAGATCCCGACGCACCCCGAAAAGTGGGTTGTGCCGCGTTGAAATACGGGGATCTGGTCTGCAACCGAACGAAGAACTACATTTTCGACATTGATAAATTCGTCCAATTTGACGGAAAGACCGGCTCTTATCTGCTTTATTCTTTGGTCCGGATTCGTTCTCTTTTGGCAAAGGCAGGTCAGCCCGACCTTTCTGCCGGATTGAAGATCACCTCCAAAGAAGAACGGGAAGTTTTGATGAAAATGCAACTCCTTGCCACCGCTTATGCCCAGGCGTTTGCAGACAAACTGCCCAGCTTCTTGTGTGAAAATGCTTACGATTTGGCAAATGCCTTTAACGTATTTTACGGAACCCATAAAATTATGGCGGAAGAAGATCCCGTGAAGAAAAACACCTGGATCGCCCTGTCTGCCGCCGTGGGGAATCTGCTGGAACAAACCCTGACCGTGCTCGGAATGGAAACCGTTCCCGCCATGTAACCCCACCTCTCCCCATAGGAGGTTGTTATGAAATTCTTACGAACCCTCGCCCTGCTCCTGATCAGCCTGTTGGTATTTTCTCTTTTGGGCTGTGAAAAAATTGATTTGAGCGGAGGAAAAACTCCCTCCGATCAAACCGATGCCGGGGTAGAGAATCCCGACGAAAACCTGTTAACGGTAAAAACCACCGTGGCGGGGAACCAAACCTTTCGCCCTGAGGGTGGTGCCTCTCCCAAAACCGATCGGATTTTAGAAAAGATTCAACAAGCCGAAGTAACCTTTGGGATTCGCATTGACGTGGAAATCGTCTCCGAAGAGGGGTTAGAAACTGCCTTTCTCCGGGCGTGCAGAAGCGGAAAGCACTATGCAGACGTCATTCAGACCAACGCCGCCTTTTTGACGAAGTATTACAATGAGGGATATTTCGCCCCACTGTCCGAAGCAGAATTGGAGCCGTCAGATACGGGAAGTTTAAAATCGCCCGACGGAACGGCGTTTGCTCTGCGGGCAGACGGTTGGAACAATCCTTTGCCCACAGTTTCGGGAATTTTGTATTACAACGAAAAACTGCTTACCGACGTCCAAATTGAAACACCGCTGGAACTGCAGGAAGCGGGGGTCTGGAATTGGACAAATTTCGAAAAACTGTGCAAACAGATTACCCGATCTTACTCCGGCGAAGTTTACGCCTTAGCGTCCCCCACGTCCCAGGAAACGGACCTGATTTGGGCGAGTCTTCATGCCGCCGGTGTGCGGTATTTTGACCAAAACGGAACCTGTATCATGGATTCCCAAGAGGGATTAAAAGGCTTTTCCTCTCTGAAAAATCTTCTCTCTTCCGGAGTCACTTACCAACTGGCGTCCTACGAAAACAACGACGCGGATCCCACGGCGAAAATGGCGTTTATCAACCGCCGCACCGCCCTGCTGGTGGGGAATTCTTCCCTGTTGTTTGAAACAGGAGAAGATTCTTTATCAGAAAATCTCCGAGAAGATTTGCGAATCATTGCGTTCCCCTCGGCGAAAAATAACGTTTCCGCCGCCCTGTTCAGTAAAGACGACGTCTTCTGTGGGATTACCGCCACGGCAAACATGGATTTGTGCAAAGACGTGCTTCCCGCCCTCTTCGCCGCCGACGAAAACCCGGACCCCAACGAAGAAGTAGCCCAGGAATATTTTTATTACGAAGAAGATGCCGAACGCTATTTTGAATTACTGAAATCCGCCGAAACCGACACCTCTCTTGCCATGGGCGAACAGCGGTCACTGGTGGAAGGATATTTCCTTCAGGTGGCAAACGGACAACTTTCCGCAAAAGAATATCTCCACAATCTCCAGGAAATTTTTAACGCAACCAAAGAAGATTAAGACAATTGAAAGGATATACCACCATGAGAGCGATTATTACCGTAACCGGGAAGGATAGCGTTGGGATTATTGCCCAAGTTTCCGCCGCCTGCTCCGAAATTAATGCCAACATTGAAGATATCACCCAGAAAGTTCTGGACGATCTGTTCGTAATGGTGATGCTTGCAAATATTGATCATATTTCCGTAAAATTCACCGATTTTGTGGATAAAATGACCACCCTTGGGGAACAAAACGGTCTTGTCATTCACACCATGCACGAAGATATCTTCAATGCCATGCACCGTATTTAAGGGAGCAACCGATTATGCTGAACAATAAAGAAATTTTAGAAACGATCCACATGATCGAGGACGAGCATCTGGACGTTCGAACCATCACCATGGGAATTTCCCTGTTTGACTGTTGCGATCCCGACCCCAAAGTTGCCTGCCGGAAGATTGTGGATAAAATCTACTCCAAAGCAAAAGACCTGGTAAAAACCGGGGAAGAAATTGAAAAAGAATTCGGGATTCCCATTATCAACAAGCGAATTTCCGTCACCCCTATTTCTCTCATTGCCGCAGCCTCCAATACCGACGATTACACCTGTTTTGCCCACGCGTTGCAAGAAGCGGCAGACAAATGCGGCGTCAACTTTATCGGAGGTTTTTCCGCTCTGGTTCATAAGGGCTTTACCGAAAGCGATTTGAAGCTGATTCGCTCCCTGCCCCGGGCATTAACGGAAACAAGCAACGTCTGTGCTTCCATCAACGTAGCTTCCACCAAAGCCGGCATCAACATGGACGCCGTTCAAATGATGGGAAAAACCATCAAAGAACTTGCATACCTTACCAAAGACCAAAATTCCTTGGGGTGTGCCAAACTGGTGGTCTTTGCCAACGTACCGGAAGATAACCCGTTTATGGCGGGGGCTTTTCACGGCGTAGGGGAAGGGGAATGCGTCATCAACGTGGGCGTTTCCGGTCCCGGCGTTGTAAAAACCGCCTTGGAGAAGTGCCAGGGAGACCTTTCCGCCGTTGCGGAAACCATTAAAAAGACCGCCTTTAAAATTACCCGTATGGGTCAGCTGGTGGCTTCGGAAGCCTCCAAAAGACTCAACGTACCCTTTGGCATCGTAGACCTGTCCTTGGCACCCACTCCCGCCATCGGCGACTCGGTTGCTCATATCCTGGAAGAAATGGGATTGGAACAATGCGGAGCCCACGGCACCACCGCGTGTCTGGCTCTGTTGAACGACGCCGTGAAAAAGGGCGGCGTTATGGCGTCCTCCCACGTGGGGGGACTTTCCGGGGCATTCATTCCCGTTTCCGAAGATGCCGGCATGATTGCCGCCGCAGAAAAGGGTGTTTTGACCTTGGACAAACTGGAAGCCATGACCGCCGTTTGCTCTGTGGGGCTTGATATGATTGCCGTTCCCGGAGATACAGACGCGGATATCATCTCCGCCATTATTGCCGACGAAATTGCCATCGGCGTGGTCAACACCAAAACCACCGCCGTCCGCATCATTCCCGCCTACGGCAAGAACGTGGGCGAATACGTGGAATTCGGAGGACTTTTGGGGACCGCTCCCATCATGCCTGTCCGCAACGTCTCCCCTGCAAAATTTATTGCAAGAGGCGGAAGAATTCCCGCCCCCATGCAGAGTTTGAAGAACTAAAGATACAAAAGAAAGTCCGACACGGAATCTCGTGTCGGACTTTTTTTATTTCTTTTTCTCTGGAGAACAACCGCCGGAGCATTGATCGGCGTAGGGACAGCCGATGCATTTTTTTCCTTTTTTCTTTTCTCGGATCACGTACCAAACCGCAAGCCCGATAACGGACAAGATTACGGCAAGGACGATATAGGTTTCATATCCCATAGTATGCCTCTTTTACGCAGTTTTGACGGTTTTTGCCGCCTGTTCCGATGCGACTTGCCGATCTGCTCGGATCGAGAGGAAAACCAAAATTCCCGCAAAGACCAAAACAGCGGCAAATCCCAACAGAGCGGGGAGAAGCTGCAAGGTCTCGGGGGCGGTCAACAGAGTTCCCACGGTGTAGACCCCGTAAGCAACCGTATAGCCCACGCCGATTTGGAATCCTACGGCACCCCACAACCATTTGGCACTCTTCATCTCCGAATTCATGGCACCAATGGCGGCAAAACAGGGAGGTGAAAAGAGGTTAAACATCATATATGCCATGGCAGCGACTTTGGAGATCGCCATCACGCCCGCAACCTGGTCGCCTGCACCGTCCACCATGCCCAATTCTTCTATATCAATGAGGTTTTCCAAGCCTACAAAACAGACCGCCAGCGTTCCCACCACGTTTTCTTTGGCGATAAAGCCGGTGACGGCTGCCGCCGCCAACTGCCAAGACAAAACTCCGCAGATGGGAATCAAAAGATAGGCGATGGGACCTGCAATGGAGGCGAGAATGGAAGTATCTGCCGTTTCTGCCGGTTGAAAATTCCAAGCAAAGGACTGCATCACCTGAACGACGGTGTTACACAATAAAATCACCGTTCCCGCCTTAACGATATAAGCCCAACCTCTGGCACACATGGACTTACAGGCTCTCCAAAGGGAGGGAGCTTTATATTCGGGAAGCTCGATGATGAAATACGATTTTTTCTTGCTGTTTCCCGTAATTTTATTAATGAGCAAAGCACCGATAAAAATAATGAAAATTCCCAAAAAATACATCAACGGTCCAACCCAGGGGGAATCTTCAAAAAAGGCCCCCGCAAACAGGGCAATGACCGGCAACTTTGCACCGCAAGGCATGAAGGGTGCCAACATAGCCGTCGCTCTCCGTTCCCGTTCGTTGCGAATGGTACGGCACGCCATGACCCCGGGGACGGCACAACCGGTGCCGATGACAAAGGGAATGACCGACCGTCCGGACAGTCCGACTTTTTTGAAAATCGGGTCAAGGACGACGGAAGCCCGTGCCATATATCCGCAATCTTCCAACAGGGCGATTAAGAAATACATCACCATGACCAGGGGCAAAAAGCCCACCACGGCAATCAGTCCCCCAATCATTCCGTCCACAAGGAGGGATTGCAAAATTTCCGGCGTTTCCCTCACCAAGCCGGAAACCCAAGCCTGGAAGGATTCCAACAACGTCACAAGCCCGGGAAGGGTCGTTCCATTGGAAAATTCCACCCCCTCGGCAATCCAAGTTCCCAAGGTTGCCTGGGAGAGAAAGAACACCAAAAACATAATCAGGGCAAACAAAGGAATGCCCGCCCACTTGTGCGTCAAAATTCCGTCGATTTTATCCTGAAAATTTCGGTTGCTGGTTTTTACAGTCCGTTGTTCCACATGTTTGACAAGCCCGTTAACAAAGGAAAACCGCTTCCGGTCTTCTTTGACCACCGCGGATTTATCGCTTAAGTCAATTTCTTCTCCCCGATAAGGAGCCGTCTGTGTTTGCCCTACCAGGGAAAGAGCCACTGAAATCACTTCCTGCAACCCTTCCTTGGCGGTGGACGTGGTATTCACCACCGGACAGCCCAGCAATTCCGCCAAAAGATCCGAATCAATTACCGTATGCTTTTTCTTATTTACGTCGGATTTGTTCAGAGCTACCACCATGGGAATGCCCAACTCCAAAAGCTGGGTGGTAAAAAACAAACTCCGGCTTAAGTTCGTGGCGTCCACGATATTGACAATCACATCGGGGTTTTCTTCTTTCACGTAAGCACTGGTAATGCTTTCTTCCGAAGTAAAGGGAGACATGGAATACGCCCCGGGCAAATCCACGGCAATAATGGAATCTTCGTGGGTTCCTGTATATGCCTTTTTAACGGTGTGTTCTTTTTTCTCCACCGTAACCCCTGCCCAGTTTCCCACCGTTTCGTTACAACCGGTCAGGGCATTGTACATAGTAGTCTTTCCGCTGTTGGGATTGCCGGTTAAAGCAATTCTCATCTTGTTTCCTCCAAAAAATAGATGCCTTTTGTTTGAGTTACCCTATGCTAACCTTTGGGTAAAAAAGAGTTGGCGTAAGCCCTTTGGTTAAATCAAAATCGCTTCCGCCAAGGGATTATCAATGTTATACCGCCCGTCCTTGATGGCAATAACACAACCGCTTTTCCGGCGAGAAATCACGGTAACAGGCTCTCCGCTGTAACACCCCAAAGAAAAGAGAAAGGCGTTCAGTTCTTCGTCGTTGGTCTCCACAGCACGCACGGTGTATTCTCTTCCAACTTGTGCCTCTAAAAGCGTCATTGCAACTCTCCTTTTCGGGTTATAGTTAGCACGTGCTAACCACGTGTTATTATACTCGAATTTCCATGATTTGTCAAGAGATTTTTTTGACAATTCACATTTATTTTACATTTCTATTTTCCCCCGGCATTCTGCAAAAAAATCTCCAAAAAAATCATTCCACGTCTTGACACCAATGAATAGAAATGGTATAATGTGAAGAGAAGCCTTTAAAGGAGGACGTTATGGAAAAACAAGCAAAATGGATTAAAGCCCCGGAACAGCACGGAACCATGTCTCCGGAATTTCGCAAGGATTTTTCCTTGAAAGGTGCGGTTCGAAAGGCAACCGCCACCGTTACCACCATGGGGGTCTACAATCTTTATTTGAACGGCAAGAAGGTGGGCGACGGAGTTCTTGCCCCCTACTGGACCAGCTATCCCACCCGGGTTCAGGAACAGGAATATGATATTACCGACTTTTTGTCCCAAGAGAATACCGTGGGGATTCTTGTGGGCAAGGGCTGGGCGATGAGCAAAATGGGATACAGCCCCGAAAAGCACTTTACCGGATTTTTCTCGGAAAACCTTTCGCTGATTGCGGGAATTACCGTAGAATATGAAGACGGCACCGTAGACGTAATTGCCACCGACGACACTTGGCAGGTTTGGTCTTCCCAGATTTTGGATTCGGAAATGTACCACGGGGAAAGAGTGGACCACAATGCAAAAATTGAATTTCTTTCTACTGCGGTTCTCGACGAAAATAAACGTCCTCAGATCATTCCCCAACAGGGCGAATATGTCACCGAAAAAGAACGCCTTCTCCCCTGCGAAGTGATCACCACCCCCAAGGGAGAAACGGTTCTCGACTTTGGTCAAAACCTGGCGGGATACGTGGAAGTGAAGGTTCGGGGGAAGAAAGGCGATAAAATCGTCATGACCCACGCGGAAGTTCTGGATAGCGACGGAAACTTCTATACCGCAAACCTCCGTACCGCACAAAACCGCAACGAATACATTCTTTCCGGCGAGGGCGAAGAAACCTTCAAGCCCCTCTTCTGCTTCCAAGGATTCCGTTATATCCGGCTGGATGAATTCCCGGCAGGGGTGGAAGTACTCCCCGAAAACTTTACCGCCATCGCCATTTATTCCGACATGGACCGCACCGGAGATTTTTCCTGCGGATACGATAAGATCAATCAACTGTACAGCAATATCCTTTGGGGTCAAAGAGGGAACTTTATTGATCTTCCCACCGACTGCCCCCAACGGGACGAACGTTTGGGTTGGACGGGGGACGCACAGGTCTTCTGCCGCACCGCCGCCATCAACTACGACGTGGAACGGTTCTTTACCAAGTGGCTTGCCGACATGGCAATTGAACAAACTCCCGAGGGGGGAATCTACGGTATTATTCCCCGGGTAGGCACCTGTGGAGAACGGATCTCTGCCGCTTGGGCAGATGCTGCCACCATTTGTCCTTGGGAAATTTACAAAGCATACGGAAACAAAGAACTGCTCCGGCAGAACTTTGACATGATGAAAAAGTGGATCGGCTATCTGCACAACTTCGGCGAAGACGAGTTTTTGTTCGTGGGCGGCTTCCATTACGGAGACTGGCTTGCCATGGATGCGGGATACGGCATTTACGAAGGGGCAACCCAGACCGACTTTATCGGTTCTGCCTTTTTTGCATATTCTACCCAGTTGGTCATTAAAGCCGGCAAGATTTTGGGGGAAGACGTTTCCGAATACGAAGAATTGTACCAAAACGTCCGCAACGCTTTCCGAAAGGCGTTTATGAAAGACGGCATGCCCGTGATTTACCCCAAAGCCGACGCCTTTGACACCAAACGTCCCGTCAACAACCTGACCCAGACCGGGATCGTTTTGATTTTGAAGTTTGGTCTTTACGAAGAAAACGAACGTCAGGCGCTGGTGGACAAATTGGCAGAACTGATTGCCCAACACGACGGTCACATGACCACCGGATTCGTGGGTACACCTTACATTCTCCACGCTCTCTCCGAAAACGGAAGAAGCGATTTGGCATACGATCTTCTCTTCCAGAAAACCGCTCCCTCTTGGCTCTTCTCGGTCAACCAGGGTGCCACCACCATTTGGGAACACTGGGATAGCCTGAAAGAGGACGGCACGTTCTGGTCTACCGACATGAACTCCTTTAATCACTACGCCTACGGCTCGGTGTTTGACTGGATCTTCGGCGTCGCTCTGGGGATCACGGTAGACGACGACGGTGCAGGCTACGAAAAGATTACCGTTGCCCCCATCACCGACAAACGAATGGGCTTTGCCAAAGGGTCCATTGAATCCCGCCGGGGCAAGATCCAATCCTATTGGAGATATCTGCCCGATGGCAGAGTGCGGTATGAAATTACCGTTCCCGCCGGAACCGTTGCCAAGATCGTTCTCCCCGGAAAAGACCCCGTCACTGTTTCCGGACAAACCTATACGGCAATTCTGTAATTCATTTTACGAAAAACCCATTTGATCTCTTGGATTTCAAATGGGTTTTTCTTTTTTCGTCAAAAAAGTTATATTTTCCAGTTAGTGGGAGTTTTTAAGTTTTATTCAATGCCCTGAATATTCATGCAAAATGAATAGCAAGTGAATAGAAAAATGCCGGAGAGTTTTTTGCTCTCCGGCTTCCCTATTGTGGGGTTTATGCACACCTAAAGTGGGGCGATGATTTGTCATACAAATAATTTAAATGTTAAATCTGCGGTGTGATTAAGTACAACTAAGAATTTATTAAAAACCACAACTTCTTATAGTGTACTAAAGAAGATGATAGCGCCAACGACAATTGCCATAGCAATTCCGACTGGTATACCTATCATGCAGGCAATATCTATTTTTGAAAGGCGTTTATCATTCTCTGCTTTTATTTCTTGTTGGATTTGTTCTTCGGTACAAACTTCAACTTCACAAGTTTCTGTACAACAGCCTTCATCCGCCATACAGGTTAATGTACACTTTCCGATATCCTTGGTTCTAACAACAGATGTTCCGTCAGGTAAGGTTTCTACATATGCAATATTGTTATCGTTGGACGTCCAATGATAATCGCTATTAAAACAGCGACTCGGTGAATAACCAACATCGATTGTTGTAGATTCTCCCTTGATTACCTTTAAATTTCTATCAGAGAGAGTAATTTTATTGATATTTGGAAGAATGTCAATAATAACGCTTTCTTTAACTCTTGGAGTAGATGCAGTTACTATAACTCTTCCTGTACCTTTTGCGGTTACAACGCCTTTTTCGTCCACAGAAGCTATATTTGCATTATCCACAGACCAAACAACAAACTGACGATCCTCAGCATCCTCCGGAACCGTTGAAATCTCTATGGTTTGCGTTCTGCCGATGCCCATATTGGGTTCGGTTCTGTTTAATATAATCTTCTTTACGGAATTATCTTGATAGACCTTGATTTTCTTTTTTGCAAAGGGTATAATCTCGTCAGCCTTAAAGATGGAAATTTCCGTTTCCCCAACAGAAAGACCTCGGATATCCAATCCGTTTATTTCGATAATGTGCGAGTCGTTCGTTTCTACTCGCAAAGTAGGAACCGTCGCATTCTCCGGAACAACTTTAACCTTCACAGCAGTGGTGGTTCCAACCTCGATGTTATTAATATTCTCAACTAAAAGGATGGGGGTTATTGACGTTGCAAGAGAAATAATTTCCCTATCAGTGGAATCCAGCAATTTATTTGCAAGCAATGCTTCTGCAGTCTTAACAATAAAAGGGATTCTTGCAAACCGATTTATAATAGCAGTTACGGTTTCATTAAGTGACTGTTCGGACACATACCATACGTAGTGACCATCGTTCGCTACAGTGATTTTATTTTCACCTGCTACTACAAGTGCGATTTTAGGTTCTGTTGTAACCGAAGTCGGATAATCTTTTGTAATCAAAAGAAATGGAGCGTCTGTTGATAAGGCTAACAAATCATTATTTACAGAGATATTTGAATTAATTTTTGCAGGGATTTTAAAATCTTCAAGATTGTACGGAATCTCGTACTTGTCAGCAAGACGTTGAATTACATTAAAACGCTTTTCTACAAGAAAATCCGCTTCAAATTTTTGGGAACAAACGGTACTACAGGAACTGTTTTGACATAACGATTCAAAAAACAATTGCTCAAGCCGTTCGCTTATAACCGTCAGCTCAAACATATCGTTGATTTCCCGATCTGCTGCATCGAACAGTTTGCTTGCCCAATTTAAAAAAGGCTCTTTGATATAGTTGCTCAGTTCACTGTATGGTGATAATGGATATCCATTTAAAGAAGCCGTATTCAGTTCCGTATATGGGTTTAATGTTACTTTTAAATGATTCATCAGCGCACTTCCTGCTCTAAAATTCTTTGGATTTCATAATAGTCCACCGTGCGATCTTTTTCCTCTTGAATGTACAACAGGTGGTCAATTAGAATGTTCATATAATTATTCGGTAAATTGATTGTTTTTTGCAGTTGTTCATGAAGTTGCTCGTTCCATTTCTGAACAGTTTCTAACGCGTACTTATGCTCATTCCTTTCGGAAGGCAAAACTGATTTTTCAATAAAACGGAATACAGATTCTGCATTTACTAAATTGTACATTGTTTGCGCAAAGAAATCGGTATCACGGTCTTTTGTTAATCGATTGATAATGTACGCCAAGCGATATCGGATTTCTTTTTTCTTTTGAAGTGGAATATCAATTTCTTCTATCTTCTTGATAATTGCATCCAAGTTGAATTTTCGATCTGCGATATATTGATATAATAATTCTTGTACAATAATACTCTTCAACGATTTAAGAGAATTGTAATCTGCCGAAGGCTGTGCTCCCTCATATATATTTGAAAACAAATCTATATGAGTTAAAACCGCCTCAAGCCAATTATTCTGCATGACAACAGCAATACCGGTCTCCAGCTTGCTTAATTCCTTTTTTTGGTCGTCGTTTAATCCAACTGCATTACCAACTGCGTCACAGTCATTCCATTCGGGAAGGCGCATTAAAATTTTGGTATTCGTATTTTTAATGGCAGATATATCTACTGCAGTGGGAGATTGATCCACGATGATAAAACCTTCACCGTAAGTTCTCATTTCCGCGATACTGTTACAAATCATCTCAACGGATTTCCCGACAACATTACTGCCACCGTTTTCGTTAGAGGCACGCTTTAAAAGATTGTGAGCTTCTTCCAGAACGGTAACGTGTCTTAATTGAGAGTTTGCACTATTGGCATTTGCCATGCGGTATTCCGTCAATTTCAAAACCAACAATCCCATAATTAAAGATTTTGTTTCTGCGGAACCGACACGGCTCAAATCAATAATGGTACATTCATCAAACAGCACGGAATCCGGAACGGTATAGTTATCACAAAACACCTGTCCGGAAATACCGTTTGTTAGTGACGTAACGCGAGTGACCAAAGCACCGATATAATCGCCTTTTGTATCGGAAGAATACTCGGAACTGTTGATAATTGCGGGAAGAGTTTTCATTAAATCGCTAAAATCGGGAAAAACGGGCTCTCCACTTCCTTGATATACGGAATTCAGCAAGTCCCACCCTTTTTCAATGTAAATGCGTTCAATTGCATCTTTTAAGATTGCCGGCATTGCCGCATACATTTCCCAGCAAGCGTTGAAAATCTCAATTAGACGATCCAAGTGTTCCAGAATATGAATGTTTGGATCAAAGCTGAAAGGATTGATTTTTAACATCTGCCCTGCATAAGGATTGGTTGTGAATACGTTCAATTCTTCAAGTGCTCCAAAGGTGTTTTTGTATTCTCCTTTGGCTGGTTCAATGACCAAGAAGGGGATTTTGTTTTGATAGAATTTTTCTAACAAGCAATAAGTCGTATTCGATTTGCCTGAGCCGGTAGAACCTGTGATAAAACAATGCGATGTAAAACTGTTTAAATCTAAATCGACCGTGCTATTTTCCGTTCGACCCATGTGATGTACGTTTCCGATACGAATCTTTTTACCATCTTTTTTCGGACCGGAAATAAAAACACTTCTTCCGAATTCCGCAATATTACTAACCGGAATACCGGGAATAGATTTACGCGGCATCCCGATTAAAAACGGTAATTCTTTCCCACTTGTGTAACTTCCCGGCGTTACAGCCTGTGCATCATAGCCTTGCTCCGGTTTAATTTGAATTACAGGATGGATTCCACATTTGATATAATCCAAGACTCGTTTTCTGTTTTCTGCCTCAACACGAATATCCCACACGTTCACGTAAGAATTTTCTACAGAAGTGTTGTCCCCAAGCATCAGTGCTTTGTAGGTATTTGCGGCAACTACCGACGTTTGAATATCGTCCGACGCAAAGTAACAAGCGCAGTCCCACAAGCCAAAACCTTCACAATCTTTGATACGCTTTAATTGTTCGTCCAATTTTTCCATCAATTCTGCAACGGATTTATTTTGATGCTCTGCAGAGAGCGTTCTTGTGTTTCCTGTGGTCGTAGAAGTGGAAGAATTTGTCCCGGTAGATTTTGTGTCTGCCGTTCCCTGTGTAACGGCAGTGGACCAGGATTGTCCCGTGGTATAACTACGAGACCGTCCTGAATTGATTCCGGAACCATGGAATCCGAGGTTCATGCCTGTATTTCTGGAATAACTTTTACTGGTATTGGAACCGTTAGTGTTATTAATGCTATTGTTAACCGAATGGGAGAAATTTTCACTCATTCCGTTGGTTACGGCTTCGCTGGAATTTTCAGCGTACGAAAGGGTGGTTTTTGCAAAGGGAGACAGCGCAGAATACAATTCCTCTAATCCACGCTTGCGCAATTCCAATCCGTATTTGTCGACTGGCTGAGCTACGAAAACTGCGGTGTAATTAGAACCCTGCATTGTATCAATAAATTTTTCCAATCCCTGAACGAATTTATCCTTGTTCTCATCTCGGGTGGACGGAATTACCGTAACACAAGAGACGTTTTTTAACGACTGAGCCATATTCGATGATACGCAGTCGGTCATCACATCTTCGATTTCACTGTTCCGAAGCCGTCTTAAGGAACTTCCGGGGAAATTTCCCAAAAAACTCTTTTCCAAAATTAACCCCGCTACTGCTGCATTTTCGTTAGAGCGAATTCCGATATGCAACGTAACATCTTTGGCCCTTCCCGTAATAACGAGAAGGGCTGAGCTATTGATGTTCAAAAGGGAGCTGTACACGCTGATTAATTTATCATTGACGTTTTCCTCTTTATCAAAGATCAATTTTTCGATCTGATACAATCGGATTGCGGTCGTAGTGTTGAATTCATCTTTTAAGGGAAGAATTTCGTTCTCCGCAAGGTTGATCAAATAGCTTTTGTTGATAAACTTATCGGCAGTAATAAGTCCGTTCGTAATTGCTTGGGTTTGCTTTTGAGAAGAAAGAGGTATGGTGTTCATAGATGCTCCCTAATAAGATTAGTTATAAAACGAATATGTGCGTTCTGTATTTATGAAAAATATCCCGGTTTTTTCAAGTAATTCAGCTTGATTAAAATGAGCAGTAATTTTACAGGTTTTATATCCAGTCCCCGGGATATGATATTCATCATAATCTGCGTCGTACACTACATCTTGAAGTAAGTACGATCCGGTTCCAATATGGTTTCCACTTGCATCATATACGTCAAATTTTAACCCTGGATTGACTTCATCTGCACCTGGGCGCTTGTCGTCAATAATAGAGAGTTTTATTGTATTTTCTCCAATTTTATATTTGGAATCAATAATGGACAAGGTTCCGTAATAATAGGAGTGCCCTTTGACATCTTGACAATAATCTCTCGGATCATGCCGAACAAATTCTTCTGTATTCAAATTATTGATTCGCAAGGTATTGTTTTTTAATTGAATAGAATGGTTATTGCCAAGAACTGAATATTCTTCAAACGTAAGAACATCATCATTTGAAAGGTACTCATTACAAGCTGCACGAATAGTGGCGTCTCCGATGGCAGTTCCATCCTGATCTACCATCAATGTAAGATAAACATATCCATCCCACATTCTTGGCGATTTTAATGTTAATGCATATTCTTTTCCATCTACAACAACCGTATCCTGAGAAGAAGCAGAAGCGTCAAAGTATCCATAGTTATTATATCCCGTAATCAAAGAATCTGCCATCTTTCCTATATTAACCGGAATTTGTGTTTCTGCCATATAATCTGATATTGCCGGAATTGATTTAATCATAGCAAAAATTGCACTAGGAGTAATAGTGAAAAGGAATGAGCACGCAACTAATGTAGCATAAGATAACACAAGCTTTACGAAAATCCCGAGTTTTTTTGATTTCCAAATCTTTATCAAAACCATAATGGGGAAAAAGAATACCCATAAAAGGACTCGACCAATAATGCTGATTGTTTTTATTTTGGTCTTTGGTTGAGTTTGTGCTTGAGATTGCGGTCTTTGTGCGCTTTGATTCCCGCCTGCAGGAACATTAACAGGGTTATTAAAACTCACTTGCCCTGAAGATGCCCGTGAGTGAGATTTATAAGCACTTGCTGCGGCATTCATACTCTGCTGGAAACGTTGGTCTGCGTCGCAATAGGGACAAGTTACACAGGTTTTATAATGATAGTGGTCGGGATTTTTTTTGCACTGAACCAAACTATCCTTGTATTCACAAAGAGCTTGATACCAATCATCCGCCGTTGCACGCTTGGAAGGATCTATAGGACCTCCAAGGAAGGTTTGTTTGAACAAGGACTGAATATTAGGAGAGAATTGACGTATATCCGGCGTGGCGGCACTTTGAGGCTTGTTGCCCGGCTTGAAGCAATAATTATCTCGCTCAATGCCGGCATTCCCGATACCAGGAGAAGCCTGAGAAGATCTTTCATTATCCTTAATGCCGTTGAAAGGAGAGTATCCGTTCATCAAAAGTTTAAAAATATGAACAGCCAATGCAAAACGATCTGTCTCCTGTGTGAAGGTAGGCAGAGGTGCATTTGCATAATCAGAGTTCTTACACCGTTGAATTAGTTCGGGTGCAGCATAGCCGGGAAGACAAACCTCGCAGCGATATACTTTACCCGAGGTTGTGTCTGTGATATGATAGGAGTCGGTGTCAAGAAAGGCTACGTGTCCTGTCTTTAAGTTGATTCCTATGTTTAAGGGGTTAAAGTCACCAAAGACAAATCCTGCTTTATGAATGGCAGAAATAACGATACAAATATTAATTGCAATAATAACTTTTTGCTCGCAAGTAATAGGGATTTTGGGAGGATAAGCATAAATTGACATCAGGTCGGTGTCAATAGACAATTTCGGCATAACGAAGCCGACGAAATCGCCCATGGCATTCCGCAATAAGTCCTGGGGCCAGGCAATCTGATTCATAATGCTCTGGTCCGGGGGATTCTGCGCCATATAGATTAACTTATCTTCCAATTCGGAAGACAACTTTTCCGCATGATAGATTTTTGCAACCTTGTCCGGATGGTTGGCGATGGTATAAATTGCCCCTTCGCCCCCCGATTTCAGCGGTTGATCGTCTAATTGATAAATATCGTAATTTCCCTTCAGTCTCATGTGTTGTTGCTCCTAAATGGTGTTGTTTTTAACTTTAGTTTGGTAGCAAATTTGCAATGTATTGATTCCAAAGATTTTTCCATTCATCAAGGGATACTTGTTTTTCTTCGTTTTTATCTGCGTTATCGTAATACAAAATTTGGAATTCTTTGCACTCGTGAATATTTACGCACAAACTATAGCAGCCACGTTCAAATTGATTAAAATTATACTTTTGTGCAATATTTTTATTACTGCAAAAAAGTATTATCTGCTCTGTTTTTGGGCTATACTCACACCCAAATCGCATATCTTTCCATTTAACACTAAAAGCTACATCAAAAATTTCATCAATTTCACTATTGTTAACATATTTTTCGTAATATACAGTCCCTCTGTGCGTTATTTGTTTTTGAAATCCATCTGCAGGAACATATGTCCAAAGGTGAGTAGGGGTAGTGGAGTCATCTATGCAACAATAAATATCATTATACTTAGCAATCATGTTAACCCTCCTTTACATGAATTGGTTCAAAACACTTATCTTGTTTATTGAAAAACGCAAATGGTTCTTCTTTACCATCCGGAGAAATTTTGTATATAATGCCATCTGTTACAACTGCGCCTCTGCTTTGTTGATCTTTTCGAACTTCATATTCTGGTATGGCAACTTTCTCCGAAGAAATAAACCCATTCCCAGTAAATGGCTGATCATGCTCATATTTCCCATTAAATTCTTGGTTATATGGGATGTCATAATTTTTGCCATCGGTAAATCGAATTACATACACTGGTTTGTTTGGATCTTTAAACTCAGTCTCGTCATAGTCTAATCTTAAATTATCATAACAGTCTTGTGGGGTTCGAGTAAACGCAGCGGAGTCCTCAGCCTTTGCGACAAATCCAAAAACTTGACAATCAGTTCTATCTCCCTGAAGATTTTTTGGATTAAGATAGTTTTCCAACTTTTCTTCACTTATTACTTTTTGCATAACAGTTTCTGTCGTGGGGGCATCAATTTTATCTCGAATATCCTTTATGTATCTTTTTTCTTCTTCCATATATTCTCCTACGGGGGCACGATCGTTTTCTGTAAGAATTGTCCCCATGGGATAAACTGGATACACGGTTTTACTTTTAAGTTCATTTAATTTAGGATAATTTTCTTTTGCATATGAATCAAAGGAATCTTCCGCAGAAAAATTAATATATGAAAATTTTCGCAATGAATCCTCAATCTTATATTCACGATACTCATTTCGTGACATATCGCGCATTTCAGCTTCATACCGTTCTCTAAAATCCACGTTCAGCCTTGTAACGTCTTCCGGCTTCATATCAAGCAATTCTTTGTAAGAATAATCCTCCAGCCGTTTTTTATGGTCCTGATGATCGGCAGCATTCTGGGCAACTTTTTCGGGAGAATTGTTTTTCTCAACCTCTTGTATCTCGTTGTTTTTAAATTCCTCTAATTTCATATCATTCACCGTCGTTTTGTTCTTCGTTATTAAAAAGGTGAGGGTATGCTTTGCGTTTGTATTCTTCGTCCCGCTTTTTCTTCAAAGCAGTCCAATCCGGCATGGCGTAGTAGTCTTCCGGCTGCTTGGAAACGGGGATGGAATCATCCAACATTACCAAGATTGTTTTATCGTCGGATACTTGTTCTCCCGGAATGTTTGCAATAAACGCTGATATCTTTTCGTTGACTGTGTCTGAATTTTCAGCCGTAAATCCGAGACTTTCGTTGCTCATCAGAAAATTTGCAAGAGCGACGTAAATATTGACGTCTTCACCGTATAAAAGATAAGGGAAGAGTGTTTCATAAATACCGTCGGTAGCTAAAAGCACGCTTGCCACGGTTTCCTTTTTGCCGAAAACCCAATAATCCGCACCAAAGCACAGGGGGTATACGCAACCGTTTTCATCCCGTTGCTGTTCGGTAATGTTTTCAAAGGTGCCGTTACCATTCAGGACTACGATGCCGCTGTCTCCGGAATTTCCAAAGTACACCGTGCCATCCCGATATACGGCAAGGGCAAGAGTAGTATCATATTGGTCAATGGGATTTCCATCTTCCGCAATGCGTTTTTCAATAGAACTTAATGCGTGAGCAAAGGAATCCTTAATTACACTTAAAATTGCATCGGAATCCATAGATTCATTAATATTTTCCGCACAATATTCTACTGATGTTTCTGCCGCAATTTTAGAAGCAATATCGCTGAACTGCTGGCTCCCCAATCCGTCTGCAACGGCGCCGATGGCAAAGGAGTCGTTGATTTTCTTGAAGAAATGAGCATCCTGACAGGGAGTATCATTTTTGACGTGATACGCACCCTGCTGTGTTGTTCCGTAAGAATAAATCATAACTGAACTCCGTTACATCAAATCATCAATAGAAACGGTAGAGGGCAACTGTTGACCCTTCACTTTTTCTCCGGGAGAGCTTTGGGAAACGGCGCGCATGCTCTTGTTTGCCCAATCCAGGAACCCAGCAAAATCATAGCCCTGCAGCTTCAAAACACGGCGGCCGGCAAGCTTATGAAGAACATCAAGATCTGCACCTTGTACGGCAAGCGACCAGAATGCAAGCTTTTCCTGTTCTACCAAATCGCTGATTTTGTTTGCCATATCATCTACAGAATCAAACGGAGCTCCGTCGGAAATCAAAACGATCCAAGGCTTGTATGGTTCTGCGCCGGATGCACGATAAAACCGAGAGCGTTCCGTGACCATATTGATCGCAACGTCTAAAGCTTCACTCATATAGGTCTGACCGCGAGCAATCAGTTCTACGGGCTTCATGTATTCAATGGGAGAAAAATCTTGAAGAACTTCGTATTTGTTGTTGAACGTTACGATAGCAACGTCCAAAATATCTTTGGTGTGCTCATCGTAACAGACTTCCGTCTTAAAACGGTTTAATGCATCGGTCAATTCTTGAATAGGAGTGCTCCCGGTTCCCGGAATAGGAGCTCCCATCGAGCCGGATACGTCAATTAAGAATAACAGTGCCATATGATGTTCGCTGGCGTTTACAATTGCGGGAGCGTCTTCGTTGAAAAAACTCATTTGTTCCATGTTGTTTCTCCTGTTGAATGAAAATTTAAGAGATGGTTGAAACAAGGGTACTACATAATCAATATTATGTGGTACTTAACCTAAAACCTTGCTGTCTAATTATAGCATATTAGGGAGAAATTGTCAACTGTATCACTACAAAATGTCGAAGATGATTCTGCATTTTGAAAAAATTACATAAAGAACGGACCAATAAAATTTTTTATTTCTATTGGTCTATTTGTTGTGCGTTTTTATCGCTTTTTAATTACATCTTCTTCCATAATGGAATTAGTGCGAGCGTTGAAAATTAAAAAACTCAAAAGAGAATACCACATAATATTGATTCTGTGGTTAACATCGAAGAAGTCCTAAATTCTGAATCTGCAAGCGGTGTATCTCACCATTTTCTTGGGTGTAAATTCGGGTAGTGTTTACATTGCTATGACCTAAAATATCTGCCAGGCGAACAATATCTTTCTGCATAGCATAATAGGTGCGAGCAAATAGGTGCCTTAAATTGTGCGGGAAGACCTTCTTTGCCGAAACTTTTGCGGATTCACAAAGCTTTTTCATGCTCGACCAAACATTAGATCTGTCAAGCGGGTTGCCGTTTTTCGTAATAAAAACGGAACCGCTTTTTATTTTGCGCTTCTTTGCGTACTTCTTCAATGCGGCACAAAGTTTTGTTGGAAGAAACACAATTCTTCGCTTGCCCTTGTTGATAATTTCGGCTTTTCCGATTTGAATAGATTCAACCGTAATATATCTTAGTTCAGAAACACGGATCCCGGTAGAGCAAATGCACTGCATCAACAAATATAGCCTTTTATCTTTTTGTTTTTGTGCCGTAGACAGAAGCCTTTCATATTCCCTTTTTGAAAGTTCCCGTTCTTCCAGAGCGAATAGCTGTTTTTGTACTTTTACGGTTTTTACTTTCAAATCATTCCATCCGGCAAATGTAAAGAAGCTGTTCAGGGAAGAAATAATAGAGTTTACACCGGTTGCTGAATGCGCTTCCAAAAGCTGTGTTTTATATTTCAATACACACTGTTTCGTTAGCTCAGCTTCACCTTGCCATTTGTTGAAATACACAACATCACGCACGTACTTTTTAACCGTCGCCTCTGATTTTTCTTCTGATATCAAATAATCCATAAATCGTTCAATTATTTCTGTTGTAATATATCTCATTTTAACCTCTTTTCCACTATATTTTTAATTTTCAATGCTGTGAAAATATTATAGCAGAAAAAAGAAACGATTCAATACCAAAGTAATTCTGAAAAGTGTATATCACTCTATTCTCCAATGTAAGAGAAAAATTGTCCCTATGTCACACATTCGTCAATGATCTTTTGTATAATAAAAAATAGAACATTGCAATGTTTTAAAAATTTGCTTGCAAAGTCAGGAGGTGTTACTACAATGAATGTTCTAAAATACAGGCGAGCAAAAATGAGATCCGCTTCTGTTAACCAGGATGGAATAACTACAGCCTTAGTAGAATTCGCTAAAGTTATTAAAACTGTGATAGATGCAGATCGCTAATCTAATTGAGATTGAAAAGTGAATGTACAAGAGTTAAACATGAAATGATAAATACATTTGATATAAAATAGATTGAAGACCAAAGAAAATCAATGGATAGTTATAAAAATAATTGTAAAACATAGAAAACCCCCGACGGAATCAATCCGCCGGGGGTCTCTCTTTTACCTTGATTTTAAAATGGCCTGCTTTGATTTCTTCCAAGTCCTCGTCAGAGATATCATAATGCCGCCCTTCACCCAAAAGACGGTAGATTATCATATCAATATCCGGACGTTCCAGAAGTTGAGAAATCACGCTCCACCGAGAAATGGATTTGTATTTCTTTAGTCCGCACTCTTTACAAATTTCGAAAAGCTGGTATTTTGGAAGGTCGAACAGATATGCACGCCTATCAAAATTTTTAAATCCGTCCTCCTCGTCAAATTTGAAGTATTTGTTTCCGGTTGCCTCCCGAGCTTTCTTCGTCTCTGCTTTGAGTTGTGAGACGTAGCGCCCTGAGGGTTTTTGCAGATTCACAGGCTGGTTCTTTACATCCTGTATGGTGTAATTCTCCCGAAGCTTTAGAATATCAAGAAAAATCAGTTCAGCATCTTTGGTTGAGCTGGGATAATGCCCATGATCTACAGTCCAATTTTTAACGTAAGTGAAATATCCAATATAATCTTGCAGGTATTTCGTGCTGACGTTAATTTTATCCCCATTGATCATTTTCTTGATGTCAGAGTGCAGTTGATTCACTCTACCTAAGCTCAATCCATTTACAGTCTTTAGGTCTTGAAATTCATCGAAGGTAAGAGATCCTCGGTTGCAGATTTTATCAATCAATTCAGCATTATATAAACGCCGCAGAATGGATTGATTTTTCTTTTTTACTTCAGTCGACAACTTATTCCCTGTTATATAACCGTTTTTCTCCAGGACACTTAAGTAATTCGAAGGTTTGATGTAGTGAGGAATATTGAATAGTTGAGAATAGTGCAAATATGTATTATTTGCGTCACTGCAGAGATACGACGGAGAAACGAGATGTTCCTCAAATTGCTCAATGAATTGCTCCGGTGTCAATTTTCCAAGTCCGCTGACCTTACAAACACAATGACCGGTATTGTCGATTGCGGTTGTGACGGTTGCAAATTCCGGACCCAGTACTCCAAGCTTGGATGGAACACGTCCATATCGTGCAATTCGATCTTCTCCTTTGATGTTGCTTACCAGATTGCGGCTTCCCTTTTGTGATTCGCGGATAAAAGTTTCATCCACTTGTATGACTCCTGTCAGCTTCGGCATTGGGTGAGATGCCATTGCATGAATCAGTTTCATTCTCCACAACCACACAGTTTTAGAGTCAATGCCATTACAGTCAAAATCTTGCTCCAACATATTTACCGTTCGTTGTATGGAAGTATTGTTCAAGGTCTCTTGCAAAACCTTAATCCAAATATCCCAATGCCAACGAGTTTTCTCTAAAATGGTTCCGGTAAAACGAGTGAACTTGATTCCGCACGCAGTACACTTAAAAACCTGAATGCCCGTCGTCCGTTTGCCGCTCTTCGTAATAATAGAAGAACCGCACGCTGGACAAACAGAATTGATTCCAAGGTTTTCAAGGCGTAGCTGCAAATCTTCTGTGGTAATTAACTTCAATTCGTGTTCAAAGTTTTCACCATTGTTTGCCGCATAATTGCGAACAAGAACTGCAAAGTTCTTATAGGGAAGTTCTTGAACAGCCTTTAATAAATGCTCGTAAGAAAGAGTTGTTTTAGCCATTTTTTACCTCCAAACAGAACTATATTCCTCACTATAAGTATGTCTGAAAGTATACTCTCTCAATTTTACCGAACTGTTAAAAATTCATAAATATTCATCAAAATCCGACTTATGCACGAATTTTAAGTTAGCACTCGATTATTGGAATATATAACAAAAAAGCAGACCCTTGACAATCGGACGGAAATATTATATAATATAATGTAGAACACACATCAAGACCTATCGTTTTTTTAGGAGCATTTAAGAATATGGGATTTTTTACCAAAGACATCGGCATTGACCTTGGCACCGCCACCGTGCTGATCTACGTAAAAGGCAAGGGGATCGTTCTTCGGGAACCTTCTGTGGTCTCTCTGGACCGAGATACGGGCAGAGTGCTGAAAGTGGGACAGGAAGCCTTGGATATGCTGGGCAGAACTCCCGACAATATCGTCACCCTCCGCCCCTTACAGGACGGAGTTATTTCCGACTACGAAACCACCGAAAAAATGCTGAAATATTTTATTCGCAAGGCAAACGGCCGTTCCTTGATCAAGCCCAACGTTATTGTCTGCGTTCCCTCCCGAATCAACGAGGTGGAAGAACGGGCGGTACGGGACGCTACCCGGTACGCGGGGGCAAGATGGGTGGAATTGATCGAAGAACCCATGGCGGCGGCTTTGGGGGCAGGGATCGACATTTCCAAGCCTCGGGGCGTTATGGTCATTGATATCGGGGGCGGGACTGCCGACGTGGCGGTCATATCCCTGAACGACGTGGTCGTTTCCGAATCGGTGAAATGCGGGGGCGACAAATTTGACGACGCCATCGTCCGGTACGTCCGTAGAGAGCACAACGTCATTATCGGTCAACGGACGGCAGAAGATATTAAAATCAAGATCGGTTGTCTGTCTCCCCGGCCGGAAAAATTGTCCATGACCGTTCGCGGTCGCTGTGTTACTTCCGGACTTCCCAAAGAAATTACCATTTCTTCTCCGGAAGTTATGTCCGCATTGTTAGAACCCGCCAAAAGCATCGTCGAAGCGGTACACGACGTTCTCTCCCGTACAGCCCCGGAATTGATCTCCGATATTGCGGAAAGTGGCATCAGCCTCACCGGAG
>JAZRUJ010000011.1:0-9193 GCA_045652445.1 Eubacteriales bacterium
CTTCCAAGATTTCGGCAAATATGCGGAAACGGTGGAGGAAAACGTCCGCTACGGAGATATTTTCCGCAACGCCAACCGTTCCGTTGTGGAACAATCGGTAGAGCAAGCCGCCGCCAAACAATTTGTGGACCGGTTGCCCAACGGGTTGGATACTCCCCTTATGCGGATCTTTGAGAAAAACGGAATGGAACTGTCCATCGGTCAATGGCAGAAATTAGCGATTGCACGAGCTTTTTATTCCGATTCCGACGTGTTGATTTTGGACGAACCCACCGCCTCTCTCGACCCCTTGGCAGAACAGGAAATTTTCTCTCAATTCGATCAGTTACGAAAAGATAAAACCACCATCTTTGTTTCCCACCGTCTGTCCAGTGCCACCACCGCTGACACGGTGTTGGTTTTGGAGAACGGAACCGTGGAAGAAATGGGGCATCACGAGGAATTGATGCGGAAAAAGGGAAAATACTATCATCTCTTTACCACCCAAGCGGAACGGTATCTCTCTGTGGAAGCAACCAAAGAATAAAAGAAAATCCCCGTACAAGAGTACGGGGATTTTCATGTTTCGTTATAGTTTCATGGCTCTCTTTGCAGCGGATAAAAGCCGTCGAATGGGCAATTTTTGCGGGCATTGTTTTTCACAAACCCCGCAACCGATACAGTCGGCGGGCGTAGAGTGATCTTTTGCAAGATCGCTTCCGGAAGATCCTTTATTGTAGGCATCAAACCATTGGGGAATGGGGATTTTTTTAGGGCAATCGGTAATGCAATATTCACAACCGGTACAGGATACTGCAATTGATTTGTTTATGATATCCCCGCAGCGAAAGAGAAGTTTTCTTTCGTCGTCGGTTAAAGGCGGAAGATTATCAAAAAAACGGGTGTTTTCATCCAACTGATGAAGATCGGACATTCCGCTTAACACCATGATTACCCCGGGTAATGTTGCCGCAAATTGCAACGCCCATTGGGCAGGGGATTTGTTGGGGTTTGCTGCTTGGAGTAATGCTTCCGCTTCTGCTGGAATGTTGGCAAGAGCTCCCCCTTTGACCGGCTCCATGATAATAATATCTTTCCCGTGTTTCCGGGCAACTTCATAGCAAAGTCGGGATTGAACGGTGGGGGATTCCCAGTCCAAATAATTGATCTGCAGCTGCACAAATTCAACTTCCGGGTGTTCGGTGAGAATTTTGTCCAAAACCTCGGCTGTGTCATGGAAGGAAAATCCGAATCTCCGCACTTTCCCTTCCGCTTTTTTCTGCAGAATAAAATCGAAAGCACCCAGTCGGGTTGCCAATTCATAGGAGCGGGCGTTTAAGGCGTGGAGCAGATAATAATCAAAGTAATCTACACCGCATTTTTCCTGTTGCTCGGTAAAAATCCGTTCCATATCTTCCGGAACTTCCAACCGAGGGGTAGGCAACTTTGTGGCAAGAAGGAACTTTTCCCGGTCAATACGGGAAGTGATGATTTTTCGCACCGCCTTTTCACTTTCGAAATTATGATACATATAAGCGGTGTCAAAATAGGTATACCCCCGATTTAAAAACCGGTCGGTCATTTCTTGAAATTGCGGAAAATCAATGGCCTCCGAAACTTCCGGATCGGTTTTTGGGAGACGCATCAGCCCAAATCCTAATTTTTTCATAATGAAAACTCCCTTTTAGTCGGTAAGAAAGATTTCTTCGCCGTATTTTTTCGTGGTCAGAATGGCGGCTTTGTTGATGTCGCCGCACCCAAGGGTAATGAACAGATCCCCCGGCTGTGCCAATTCTTTGATCCGGTCAGCGATGTGTTCAAAATCCCGCATCAGTTCTGCATTGTCCAAGCGGGCAACTACGTCTTCCGCAAAAATATTGTAATTGTCGTTGGTTTCTCTGGCAGGGTAGATGGGGGGAATCAAAACCTTGTCTACGGTGGACAGAACTTCCACAAATTCATCCATCAGCATCTTGGTCCGGGAGAAGGTGTGGGGCTGGTGAATGGCGATGATTCTCTTGAACCCTAAGTCCCGTGCGGTTTTAAAGGTAACTTTGTAGGCGTCGGGGTGATGTCCGTAGTCATCGGCAATCACGGCACCGTTGATGGTGCAATGGTATTCAAACCGCCGTCCTGCACCGTTGTAGGTGGGAATTCCTTGAAGAATTTCTTCTTTGGTCAGTCCCAAAGCAAAGCCGGCTGCCGCCGTCGCCAAAGCGTTGAGTACGTTGTGTCTTCCGGGAACGGAAAGTTTGATTCTGCCAAACAGTTCTTTATCGTCGTCGTTATTTTTGTGATAATACAGATCAAAGGAGGGAAGACCTTGCTCTAACGTCACGTTTTCTGCCCGAAAATGCCCTTTGTTTAATCCAAACAAAAGAAGATTGCCCTGATAACCTTCCAGCATTTTTAGGGTGTTTTCGTCTTCTGCGTTGGTCACGAGGGTTCCGCCGGGTTTAATGTTTTTCAAATACCGCTGAAAACAGGCGATGACGTTATCCAACGTCTTGAAATATTCCATATGGTCTTCCGCAATATTCAAAATGACCGAAACGTCGGATCGGAAATATTGGAAGGATTCTTTGAATTCGCAGCTTTCAAACACACACAGATCTTCTTTGTCGCTCAACCGGTAAGAAGCACCGATCAGATTCATATGTCCCCCGATGATGGCGGCAGGATCTTTTTTTGCCGACAAAAGAAGTGCGGTGATCATAGAAGACGTGGTGGTCTTTCCGTGGGTTCCCGCAATTCCGACGGTGGTCTTATATCCGTCCAGGATCTCGCCCAAAAATTCGGCTCTGCGGAATACGGGAATTTGCAATTCTTCCGCCCGTCTCCGTTCGGGATTTTCGGGAGCGATAGCGTCGGTCATGATGACGGCGTCGGGGTTTTCCAGATCAATGTTCTCGGCAATTTGTCCGATGCGGATGGAGATGCCAAGGGAAGATAATTGTTCCGTAGTCTTCCCCGACTGCATATCCGAACCCGAAACGGTATAACCCCGGCGAAGTGCAATCTGGGCAAGGGAACTCATGGACGATCCGCCGATTCCCATAAAATGAAGTTTTTTTGCAGTTTGGAGAGTATCTTTGATAGTACGCATTGGTATAAAACTCCCGAAAAATTATTTTTTTATGCCAAAACGGAATTCTTTGACCGGGTCATTGTATCCGGTCAGCATTTCCTGGCTGTCTTTCATGACGAACCACGCACAAACAACCCCCAACAAAGACAGAGGATAGGAGATCCAATGCCAGGAGAAGGGAAGAATTACAAAGGTGGAACCCAGATGGCACAGCCCTGCAAGACCGCACAGAATCATCCCTACTTTGCAAACAGTACATTGTAGTTTATGTTGGTTGTTTTGTTCCCAATACCCCAGCATGGCAAACAACAGCCAACCGAGAATTCCTACTGCCACCAGCAGCATAAGATCGCCGAAGTACAAAGAAACATGGTTCAGTCCGTCCAATATCCATTCAAAGATCTTCATATCGTAGGTGATCAGATCAGCGAAGAAAACCTTGATTTGTCCCAGGAAAAACAGGAACGAAATCACCGTCATAACCGAGACTGCCACGTACAATCTCCGCATTCGGGCGTTAAACCGCCGTTTTTCCAAGGTGAACCAAAGAATTAAGTAACCGATAAAGTCGGGCAGAAGATCAAAAAAGTATTTGGTTTCTTCCACCGTATATTCAGAACGAAAACAAAGAACAATTAAAACAAGTCCGAAAACAATAAAATTCATAACCTCTCCTTTATTGTTCCAGCCCCATCAGTTCCAGGGCTTTTTTTGCGGCAGCCTGTTCCGCCGCTTTCTTCGATCGCCCTTCTCCTTGGGAGATACAGTTGCTGTTTAAGTACAGGTGACAGACGAACGTTTTTTCATGCTCCGGTCCGAATTCCCGGGCAATCACGTATTTCAGAACTTCCCCGGGATTTTTTTGAATCACTTCCTGCAAAACGGTTTTATAATCGTGTTGCCGGAACTGTTCTCCTCCCCGAATCAGGAAAGGAAGAATGAATTGTTTCGCCTTTTCGTAACCGCCGTCCAGATAGATGGCACCGAGAATGGCTTCAATTTCATCGCACAGAATGGAATTTCGGTGTTCCGCCCCTGCCTGTTTTTCTCCCCGACCCAAAAGAAGGCTTTCCCCCAAGTTTAATTCCTTGGCGTAGGTGGACAGAGCTTCTTCGCAGACCAATAACGCCTTGGTCTTGGTCAAATCTCCTTCGTCCCCCGACCGGGTGTGATAAAGATGATCGGAAGAAATCAGGGATAAAACCGAGTCTCCCAAGAATTCCAACCGTTCGTTGCATTCTTCCGCGTCTTTGTGTTCGTTCAAATAGGAGGAATGGGTCAACGCCTTTCGCAAAAGGGTCTTATCTTGAAATACGTAACCGATTTTTTCTTCGGTTTTAGCCAGATGTTCAGTCATTTCGGTGTCCCTCGATGTATGCGATCAGATCCCCTACGGTCACAAAATTCTTCCCGTCTTGCGGATCGACGAAAACGTCGAATTCTTCTTCCACCGTCATAAAAATTTCGGTCATATCCATTTCGTCCGCGTCCAGATCGGCAAAAAAGTCAGTGCCGGGGGTGATGTTTTCTTCTTCCTCGGCAAAAATATCGGCGAGAATGGGTTTGAGGACGTTCAGAGTCTGAATCATAGTAATATACTCACTTTCCTGCCTGTTCGGCTTCTTTTTGAGTTTTTAACTGTTCGGTAATCATTTCCACCGCCCCGGATCTAGCAAAATTTGCTGCCTGGCGGATGGCATTTTTAAAGGCTTTTGCATTGGAGCTGCCGTGTGCTTTTACCACCGGTTTGCAAACGCCCAAAAGAACGGCTCCACCCTCTTCGGTGTAGTCTAGTTTTTTCTTCATCTGCCGCAGTTGGGGTTTCAGCATCAGGGCAAGGAGTTTGGAAAAGAAGGTGGCGGTCAAGGCTTCTTTCATGATGCTCATCATAAACATCGCCGTTCCTTCCACGGTTTTCAGCAAAATATTTCCTGCAAAACCGTCGGCGACGATTACGTCGCAATCTCCGTCAAAGATTCCGCGACCTTCCACGTTTCCGGCAAAGTCAAAGGCGGGGTTTTGCTTCAAAAGGGCGTGGGCTTGTTGGTATAGTTCCGGACCCTTGGTTTCTTCGGTGCCGTTGTTGAGAAGTCCTACCTTGGGATTTTCGCAGAATCCGGCGTTTTTCATATACAACGCACCCATGGTTCCGAACTGATCCAAATATTCCGGCGTGCAAACTTCGTTTGCTCCGCTGTCAATCAGCATAAAATGACCGGTTTTTGAGGGGAATACGGGAGCAAATGCCGCCCGTTTTACGTTGGGGATTCTTTTTACAATCAGCGTTCCCCCTGCCAAAATCGCCCCGGAATTTCCGGCGGAAACAAAAGCGTCTCCTTCGCCGTTTTTCAGAAGGTCAAAAGCGACCCCCATGGAAGATTTCCGCTTTGCCTTCAAAACCGAACCGGCTTCGTCTTCCATGGTAATCACATCGTCTGCATGGCGAATTTCGATGCCTTCGTCGTCGATTTCGTGTTGTTCCATGGTATGCTTCAGCAAAGCTTCGGGACCGGTTACGATGATTTTTACGCCCAGTTCTTCCACTGCCATGGCACAGCCTTTCAGAATTTCTACGGGAGCGTGATCTCCTCCCATACCGTCTACGATAATGGTCATAGTGTATACCTTCCTCTCGGTTTTATCCCTGCAGTAAATCTTCTTGGGGCAGGGTGATGGGAATGTTTTGTTCCTTGCAATATGCCGTCAGGGTCTCCAACGCCCGGGCGGACAGAAGTCCTTTCCGGTCTTTTTTCTTGATTCGTCCCTCCAAAGGGGGAAGAAGTCCGAAATTCACGTTCATAGGCTGAAAATCGGTGACAGACGGATCGGATACGTAATGTGCCAAGGCTCCGATGGCAGTTTCTCTTGGGAATTGTGCCGTGTCTCCCAAAACGGCGTTCAATCCTGCCACAAAACCGGAGGACGCCGATTCAATATATCCTTCCACCCCGGTGATCTGTCCGGCAAAATAAAGATTTTCCCGGCTTCGCACCCGATAGGTGGGGGTCAAAAGATTGGGAGATTGCAAGAACGTGTTGCGGTGCATCACTCCGTAGCGGACAAATTCCGCCTGTTCCAAGCCGGGAATCATGCGGAACACTCTCCGTTGTTCCGGCCAGGTCAGATGGGTTTGAAAACCCACGATATTATACAGAGACGATGCGGCATTGTCTTTTCGCAGTTGCACTACCGCTTTGGGAAGTTTCCCTGTATGGGGATTCATCAGCCCAACGGGTTTCAGCGGTCCGAACAACAACGTTTCGTATCCTCTTGAAGCCATGACTTCCACCGGCATACAACCCTCGAACACTTTGTTGTTTTCAAACCCGTGCAGGTGGGCGGTCTCGGCAGAGATCAACGCCTGATAAAAGGCATCGTATTCTTCTTCGTTCATGGGGCAGTTGATATAATCGGGGGTTCCTTTGTCGTAGCGGGAGGCAAGATAGGCTTTTGACATATCAATGCTTTCCGCGGATACAATGGGCGCCGCCGCGTCAAAAAAGGACAAACCTTCACCGAACTGCCGGACGATTTCTTCCGCCAAAGGATCCGACGCCAAAGGACCTGCGGCAATGACGGTAGGTTCGTCGAAATCCAAGGAAGAAATTTCCTGTTCCACCACCGTGATGTTGGGATGGTTCCGGATTTTTTCGGTGACGTAAGACGCAAAGGCTTCCCGATCTACTGCCAAAGCACCTCCGGCAGGGACCCGGGTATGAACGGCTGCTTCCATAACGAGAGAACCCATGCGGAGCAATTCTTCTTTTAAAAGTCCGATGGCGTTCTGTAATCCCTCTGCCCGCAACGAATTGGAGCAGACCAGTTCGCAGAACAGATCCGACTGATGGGCGGGGGATTTTTTTAACGGTTTCATTTCATACAACGTGACTTTCGCTCCCCGTTGAGCACATTGCCACGCCGCTTCGCAACCGGCAAGACCGGCGCCGACCACAGTTACGGATGGATTCATTGATCTTTCTCCGTCTTTCCGGTTTTCTTATAGGGTGCTTCGTACCCACAGCCTTCGGTGACACAGTTCAGTGTGCTGAAATGCCGGAACAGAGTTTTTCCGCACTTAGGACAGGTTTCCGCCGTGGGAATATCCCAAGTCCGGAATCCGCAAGCGGCACCCTTTTCACAGGAATAATAGGTTTTGCCCTTTTGGGTCTTTCGAACGACCAGTCCGTCGCCGCATTTGGGGCAGGTTCCGGCTGCTTTTGTGTAGACCGGCTTTGTGTTTTTGCATTCGGGGTAACCGGGACAAGCCAAGAACCGGCCGAACCGGCTGACCTTATAAACCATCTTCCGTCCGCACAGTTCACAGATTTCGTCGCTTTCTTCTACGGGAGTTTCCACTTTCCGGCGTTCCGTATTGCTTTCCGCCTTTTCTAAAGCGGCGGCAAAGTCTCCGTAGAAGTTCTGCATAACTTCCACCAAGGTCTTTTTGCCTTCTTCCACGCTGTCCAGTTGTTTTTCCATTTCTGCGGTGAACGCGGAGTCTACGATGTTGTTAAAGTTTTCAATCATCAAATCGGTGGTAACGATCCCCAAAGAAGTGGGTTTCAAGGATTTTCCTTCCCGTTCCACGTATTCCCGTTCGATAATCGTTCCTACGATGGGAGCAAAGGTGGAAGGTCTGCCGATGCCGTTTTCTTCCAAGGTCTTGATCAAAGACGCCTCAGTATAACGGGAGGGGGGCAGGGTGAATTTCTGTTCGCTGATCAGTTCTTTGAAGTCTAAGGCATCGCCCTCTTTTACGTCGGGGAATGCGGAGGTTTCTTCCTGATCATCGGAATACCGATACAAACGGCTGTAACCGTCAAACACTTTCTTGGTGTCGGAGGCACGGAACAAATATCCGGCGGCTTCGATTTCAATACTTCTTACGTGTTGTACGACAGACGCCATTTGGCTTGCGGTAAACCGTTCCCAAATCAATTTATACAACCGGTACTGATCGTGGTTCAGGCTTGCCTTTACCACGTCGGGCGTCAGGTTGATATCGGTGGGACGAATGGCTTCGTGTGCGTCCTGGGCACCTTGACGAGCCTTAAAGACCCGGGGAGTCTTGGGGTAGTACTGTTCCCCATAGGTGTTCAGAATATATTCTTTTGCAGAAGCCTTTGCTTCGTCGGAGATTCTCAAAGAGTCGGTTCTCATGTAGGTAATCAAACCCACAGGGCCGTGACCCACCACGTCAACCCCTTCGTACAGGGTCTGGGCAACGGACATGGTCTTTTGGGGGTGCATATTCAAATGCACGGAAGCGTCCTGTTGCAGGGCAGAGGTGGTAAAGGGAGGGGCGGGATTCTTATGCTTCTCTTGTTCTTTCAAAGAACGGACAAGATAAGGCTTTCCGTCCAATTCCTTCCGGATTTTTTCATTTTCTTCCGCGGAGTTGACCGCAATTTTGCCCTGATCGTTTCCGTAGAACCGAGCAGAGTATTCTTTCTTGCCGTTCCGAAAATGGGCGTCCAAATTCCAATATTCCTGGGGAATAAAGGCTTCGATTTCCCGTTCCCGATCCACCACCCAGCGGGTAGCGACCGACTGAACCCGTCCGGCAGAAAGTCCGTATTTTACCTTATGCCACAGGAACGGAGACAACTTGTATCCAACGATACGGTCCAAAACCCGACGGGTTTGTTGGGAGGAGACCAAGTCCTGATCGATGGCACGAGGATGCTGGATCCCCTCGGTGACGGCTTTCCGGGTAATTTCGTTAAAGGTAACGCGGTTTGCGGCGTTTTCGTCCAGTTCCAGCATTTGAGCCAAATGCCAGGCGATGGCTTCCCCTTCCCGGTCAGGGTCGGTTGCCAGATAAACTGCTTTGCTGTTTTTCGCGGCGGCTTTCAATTCTTTCAAAAGGGCGGCTTTCCCATCTTTACGGGGAACGATATATTCGGGGGTAAAGCCGTTTTCAATATCTACACCCAGACGGGAGGCGGGAAGATCCCGGATATGTCCCTTGGAAGACAGGACTTCGTATTTGCTTCCCAAATACTTTTTAATGGTCTTTGCTTTGGAGGGAGACTCCACGATCAAAAGATTCTTGGTGGGACGGGAGGTTTTCTTTGCCCCGGTTTTGGTTGCAGTCTTTTTTGCGGCGGGTTTCTTTGCAGCCGC
>JAZRUJ010000012.1:0-4333 GCA_045652445.1 Eubacteriales bacterium
TGACTTCTTCGGGCTCTTCCACGGGAACATACAGTTCGGCTTCGGTTTTGGGGGTAGAGAAGTCGAGCAGGCCGAGGTATTTTTCTGCTTCAATCGCAAACAGGAACAGATACAGACGCGGGCCCTGATCCTTGTCAATCAGCAGACGATAAACGTTCTTGAAGAATTTACCCTGGGCTTCTTTGAGTGCCTTTTTGTCGAGTTCTTCGCCTCTTGTCTGTCCGGGCATTGCATAAATTGCTGTCTGCAGCTCGTCAAGATTGTAGCCGCCCTGCTGAATGTAGGCACGAAGCAGTTCGATTTCTTTCTTTTCAACATCGGAAAGGGTTTCATACCAATCCCAGTTGCGGGTCACGCGCAGACGGTTGACGCTTTCGGGAGCGCACTGTTCAAGCCAGAACTTTGCTCTTTCAAGTCTGTCTGCAAAATCTTCATACTTATAGGGTGTACCGATTTTTTCAAACACAACTTCGAGCATGGGAACGTTGAAGTCAACAACGCTGCCAAGCTGCACAAGAAGTCCCATCGGAACGGGCTTGACCTCTCTGTCTGCAACCTTTGCGAAATCCATAACGGACTGCGTGTATTCGTTTGCGGTGCCGTTTGCAACTTCGTTCAGCATCTTGTCGAATTCAAAATACTGACGAAGAATACCGTCATCGAAGCAGAAGTCGAAGGCCTTGAGGGGCTCGGTCTTTGCATACAGCCACAGAATAACCTCGGGCTGATAGAGCTTGAGCAGGGTGTCGGGGGTCAGGTTCAGGCCGCTCGAGCCGCTCATCTTACCGGTAGAGCCCTTGATGCCGATGAATTCATAGCCCTGGAACATGGGCGGTTCATAGCCGAAGATGGCACGGGCAATGTCCTTACTTGTATCATAAGAGCCGTGGGGGGATGCGTGGTCTTTTCCGCCGGGTTCAAAGTCGACCCCTTCGTACATCCAACGCATGGGCCAGTCGATCTTCCACGCCAATTTGCAGTTGTTGTCCACGGAGAAATCAAAAGTACCGTGGTGACCGCAGGCACAGTCGTATTCTGCTACCAGGCAATCGTCGGAAAGAGAGGTGATTTTGGTAGTATCTCTGCCACATTCGGGACAGTAGATGCTGACGGGATAGTAATTGTCCCGTTCCCCTTCGGCGGCGTCCTGGGTCCGGTGAGAGTCGATAATATCAAAAATCTCACCCCGCTTTTTCAGGGATTCGATAATGTACTGACGGTATTTGCCGCTGCGGTACATTTCAGCCTGATGGCGGAAGTCCATATCGATGCCGAATTTTCCGATAGAATCTTCAAATTCTTTTTCAAAATAGGCGGCGTAGGTTTCCCCTTCCGCACCCTCAAAGGGATTGGGAACGTCCACGTAGGGGCAGCCGATGTATTTTTCAAAATCGTCCCGCACTTTGGCTACGTTGACAGGAACTTTCCGCATCCGGTCAAATTCGTCCCAAGAGAACAGGAGACGGGCTTTTTTCCCCATACGGCGGAGTGCCCGAACCACGAAATAACTGGTGGCAACGTCCCGGAAGTTTCCGATATGAATGGAACCGGAGGGAGAAATCCCGGCGGCACAGACGTATTCTTCTTTGTTGGGGTTCCGGGCAATAATGCGTTGTGCAATTTCTTCAGACCAATGCATAATTGTACGTCCTTTCTTAAACGTTGGGATAAGTAATAACGACCGCAAGAAGCGACAGGGTATCGTCGCCGATGTTTTCGATGCTGTGGGATTCGCCGTTTCCGGTCAAAACCGCATCCCCGGCGGTAACGGTGGTGTATTCCTTGCCGTCAAACAGCCGTCCGGTCCCGGAGAGAATGAAATAAACTTCGTCTTCTCCGTCGTGCTGATGCGTCCCGATAGAACAACCGGGTTCCAAAACCAGCGTGGCACAAACACGGCAGGGAGAAATCATTTCCGCCCCTTTGAAGGCATGGAAAAATTTCACGTCTTCTTTTCCGCCCCGCATTTCGTGACGGACTTCGGTTTCCATTTCGTTGAACTTGCGTATCATAACTATTACCTCATTTCGTTGTAAAAACATATTGAGTGATTTGGTGATATTCGTCCCCTTGCTTCAAAATAACCGTGGGGAAATTTTCGTGATGCATCCCATCGGGAAAATGCTGTGTTTCCAAGCAGATTCCGTGATTGCGGTCGTATTGAGAGTCACCCTTTCCCTTGCGGGGAGTGACAAAATTCGCCGTGTAGAGCTGTAACCCGGGCTGGGTGGTGCGGGTGGTCATAACAATGCCGGTTTCGGGAGAAAACAACTCCGCCGCGTCCCGCAATCCCTCGCCGGACAAAACGAAATTGTGGTCGTATTCTCCACCGATGGGCTTGGGGGTCTTGAAATCAAATTCCGTATTCTCAACGGGGAGAATCTTTCCGGTGGGAAGCCCGGTCTCATCCTTTTCCGTAAAAAAATCGGCATTCATTTGCAACACAAGATTGGTGGCATCGCCAGAACGATGACCGTTCAGATTAAAAAAACAATGATTGGTGAGATTCACCACCGTATCTTGGTCGGTAAACCCTAAATATTCCAAGGTTAAAACACAATCGTCGTCCCAAGAATAACTCACCGCAAGGGTAAAGTTTCCGGGATACCCTTCCTCGCCGTGGGGAGAAACGTGGCTAAAAATGACCCGGTCAGACGCCACGGAATTGCCAAACAGTACCCGGTCAAAGCCCCGCTGCCCGCCGTGATTGTGGTGAGGGGGATCGTTGATCGTCAACGTATATTCCTTGCCGTTGAGGGAAAATTGACCTCTGCCGATGCGATTGGCACAACGCCCCACAATAGCTCCGAAATAACTGTCATTCTGCTCATACTCCGCCACCGTATCATATCCGAGACAAACGTCGGTCAGAACGCCCTTGCGGTCGGGGACACAAATAGAATGAAGAGCTGCACCGTAATCCAACAACTCCACCGTTGCACCTTTGCGATTGATAAGACGGTAGCGATAGACGGTTCTGCCGTCGGATGTGATCCCGAAGTTGGTTACTTGAACACTCATAAATTTTCTCCTTCTCGGTAATATTGCCGATATGTACGGAGAAAACGGGAAAATTTTCCGCTGCCCTGATCCGGCTCACCGGCGGGATTCAGAAAGGCGGAAATCCGGTCAATGGCATCTGCCTCTCCCTCAATTTCCACTTCGTAGTCGGTTTTTCCCAAATAAACGTTCTCGTCCAAAGAAACCACGCCCCCGGGAAATTCAAAATCCGTCCGGTCGGTAATAAGATCTCCCAACAAAGAACATTCCACGTCGGGAGCCTGGGGAAAATAGCGGGAGGGATTCACGGTTTTGGGGAATTCAGTCAATTCCGCTTCCCATTCGTCGCACAAAAACAGAGCGTCGTTGCGGATCCGCTTGGATTTGAATTGCAGATAGAGTACATTTTTCTTCCGCCGAACCCGAAGCATACAACGGGCGGCAGACAGAGCAAAATCGGGAGTGTCAAAATAATAATTGACCTGTACGTACCGATCGCCGTCACTTTGGGTATGACGCCGCAATACGTCCCGGCACCGGGCAAATTCCTGGGGAGAAATCAGTACTTTCTGTTCCAATTCTTGCACCGGACAACACTCCTTCCTCTTCTTTTAGGGGAGAAAACGTGCTTCTCCCTTAAAAGAAGATGCGGAGCCGCTACGGCTCCGCATCCTGAACTCATAAAACCCTAAGGTTAAATTATTCAGAAACTTCAGCAACAACGCCGGAACCGACGGTCTTACCACCTTCGCGGATAGCGAAACGGAGACCCTGTTCGATAGCGATGTGTTTGATCAGTTCAACAGAGATGGTGACGTTATCACCAGGCATGCACATATCAACGCCGTCGGGCAGATTGATAACACCGGTAACGTCAGTGGTACGGAAGTAGAACTGAGGTCTGTAGTTGGAGACGAAGGGTTTGGTACGGCCGCCTTCTTTAGCGGTCAGAACGTAAACTTCGCCCTTGAACTTGGTGTGGGGTTTGATGGTACCGGGCTTAGCCAGAACCTGACCACGTTCGATTTCGGTTCTCTGAATACCGCGGAGCAGAACACCGATGTTGTCGCCGGCTTCAGCGGAATCCAGGAGCTTGTGGAACATTTCGATACCGGTAACAACGGTCTTGCGAGATTCTTCAACCAGACCAACGATTTCGATTTCTTCGGACAGATTCAGAACACCACGTTCAACACGACCGGTAGCAACGGTACCACGGCCGGAAATGGTGAACACGTCCTCGACGGGCATCAAGAAGGGGAGGTTTTCGTCGCGTTCGGGAGAAGGAATGTAGCTGACAACAGCATCCATCAGTTCCTTAATGCAAGCATAT
>JAZRUJ010000013.1:0-1490 GCA_045652445.1 Eubacteriales bacterium
GGAATTGGTTCCCGGGCAGCCGCAAGGCAACTTCCCCTGCGTTTTTTCTTTTTTCCCCTTCTGTACGGCGGCTTCGTCGTAGGCGGGAGCTTCCCGTTCTTCAAAGGAAATGGCACCGGTAGGACAAGCGGGCAGACAATCCCCCAACCCGTCGCAATAATCTTCTCGGGTTAAGGTTGCTTTTCCGTTCACCATTTCAATGGCCCCCTCGTGACAAGCAACGGCACAAGCACCGCAACCATTGCATTTTTCTTTGTCAATTTTAATTATTTTACGGATCATAATCGGTTCTCCTTCTCATTTGTCAAACTTTTTTCCTTGACCTTGTGAGAATATTATACTATAATGAGGGAAGAATGTATGTTGATTTTTCAACAAAACGGGAGGCACTATGGAACAACATTATCCGATCTTGAAAACCTCGCCCCTTTTTGAAAATGTGGGGGAAGAGCATCTTTCCGCCATGCTGGGCTGCCTGGGGGCAATCGAGAGGAACTATCGCCGCGGAGAAACGATTTTTTCCGAAGGGGATCCTGCAACCCACATGGGAATTCTCTGTCAGGGAAGCGTACAAGTGGAGCGGGTGGATTACGACGGGAACCGCACCATCGTGGCAGAAGCCGCCCCCGGAGATTTGTTCGCCGAAACCTTTGCCTGTGCGGGGGCGATGCATCTTCCCGTTTCGGTGACAGCCACCCAAGACAGCAAAGTACTTCTGCTGGACAGTCGAAGAATTTCCCAACCTTGCTGCAATGCCTGTTCATTTCATCAACAGATGATTTATAATTTGTTAAAAATCACCGCAGAAAAAAGTCTGCGTCTCCACCAGCGGGCGGAAATCATCTCCCACCGCACCACGAGGGAAAAGTTGATGGCCTATCTGAAACTTCAGGCGAAACAGCAGGGCAAACGCAAATTTACCGTCCCCTTCGATCGGCAACAGTTGGCGGATTTTTTGGAGGTGGACCGCAGCGGTCTTTCGGCAGAAATTTCCAAACTCCGCAACGAAGGAGTTTTGAAAAGTCGAAAAAGTGAATTTGAACTGTTATAGCGAATTTTTCGCACAAAAAAACGGAGTTCTTCAACTCCGTTTTTTCTTTTATCCCAACAAAACGTCGGAAATAAGCATCACGCAAAAACCCGCCAACAGGGCGTAGGTGGCTCCCCGCTGACTACCGTGGGCATGGGTTTCGGGAATTATTTCATCGCTGATCACGTACAGCATGGTCCCCCCCGCAAAGGCAAGGGCAAAGGGCAAAATTGCAGTAGAAACCGAGACGGCAAAATATCCCAGCAAGGTTCCGACCACTTCCACAAGTCCGGTCAACAACGCCAACCCCAAGGTTTTTACGGGAGACACCCCCGCCGCCAACATGGGGCCGATAATAACCATGCCTTCGGGGATATTCTGCAGAGCAATCCCCCCGGCAATCAGCAACGCCTGTTCCGTATCCCCCGATCCAAAACCAACCCCGGCGGCAATGCCTTCC
>JAZRUJ010000014.1:0-5034 GCA_045652445.1 Eubacteriales bacterium
GTATGAGCATAATCAATGAGCAGACGGAACGGAAGATCGGCACGAACCGATTCCAACCGTCCGGGAACGCCGGGGAAGGTGGAAAGAGCCCGAACACAAGTGTCCGGATCCAATCCCAGGCATTCTGCCGCAGCGAAAGCGGCAAGAGAATTGTAAATACTGAACCGCCCCCAGACCGGAAGAAAAATCTCCCATTGTCCGAGGGGGGAACTTGCAAGATAAGAAACGCCTTCCCCGGTCATATAAATACGACTTGCCCGAAAATCCGCAGAGTGTGTAGCGGAAAAGGATTTGGCATCGGGACAGGCAAGGAAAGGTGCCGCGTAATCACTATCGGCATTGACGAGCCCTTGGCGGCATTGGGAAAAAAGTTTTAATTTGGAATCGCGGTAGGATTGCATAGAACCGTGATAATCCAGATGATCTACCGTAAGATTGGTAAAGATTCCCAACTCAAATTCAATTCCTGCGGTGCGGGATTGGTCCAAGGATTGAGAGGACACTTCCATAACTGTATGGGTACAACCGTTACGAAGAGTCTCGGCGAAAATCCGATGCAATACGGTAGGTTCCGGCGTGGTAAGAGAGGACTTGCAGACTCCGTTTCCGTCGCAAGTACAGACGGTGCCGATCAATCCAGTTTTGACACCATTTGCCCTTAAACAATGATCCAACATATAGGCGGTAGAGGTTTTTCCGTTGGTACCGGTAATCCCAATCAGTTTTAATTTCCGGGCGGGATTTCCGTGAAAATTCCCACATAGAAGAGCAAACGCTCTCCGGGAGTCGGCTACGTAAAAAACGGGAACCGGCTGAGGAGGAATCACTCGCGACACCACCAAGGCTGAAGCTCCGGCAGCGACGGCTTGGGCAAGGAATTGATGCCCGTCGCTTCGGCGTCCGGGAATTGCAACAAACAAGGTTCCGGGAACCACCTGATTGCTTTGGTCGGTTACTTTGGAAATTTCCATTGTCCCATAAGGATCACAGAAAAATACGGAATTTGCAAGAACAGATAATTGCACCGAAAATCAACCTTTCCGAATGTTATTTTTATTCAACATCCGGAAACTGTCATTAACCTTGATTTTGTCCTTGGAATTTTACAGTAATCAACGATCCTTTTTTAAGCACCGTTCCTGCCGCAATACTTTGGCTGACAGCAAGGGTGGTGGAATAGTTGAGGTTATCCCCAACAACGCGAATATTCAGTCCTGCCTGTTGCAGGAGAGAATTACATTCGGCGGCGGTTTTGCCGATCAAATCGGGAACCGTCGTATTTTTCTCTACGTTGGAATTGGAATCGGTATAGATCAAAACCGTATTGCCGCTATAGAGAAGAGTATCTGCCGCGGGAAGTTGGGAAGAAACATTTTGACCGTCCCCGATGATTTTAGCAATCAACCCCGCATCTTCTACCTTTGCAGCGGCGTCGGAAACGTTCAATCCCGTCACTTGGGGAGCGAGAACCGAAGAAACAGCTCCTCCATCTTCATAATCCGGCTCAATGTTTAAATATTCCATACATTCGCCCATAATGTCTCGTCCCAAAGGCGCGGCGATGTAAGAACCGAAGTTAATGTTGGCATTGGGTTCGTCGACCAGGACAAGGACGGCAATTTCGGGATCATCTACGGGAGCAAAGCAAACGTAAGACGCAATAACTTTATCTTCTCCGTACTCCCCGCCACCCAATTTCTGGGAGGTACCGGTTTTTCCGCCGATGCGATATCCTTTCAGATACCCGGATTTCCCGTGAACAACGGTGTATTCCAAGAAATCCCGAAGCGTTTCACAAGTAGATTCGGAAACGATCTGCCCTACCGCTTCCGGTTGGTTTTGCAGAATCACGTTTCCGTCCTGATCCACGATCCGATCCAGAATATAAGGCTTCATATAGGTACCGCCGTTGGCTATGGCACTTACGGCAGTAATTAACTGCATGGGGGTAATTTGGAAGGTCTGCCCGAAAGAAGAAGAATATAGATTCCAGCGAGTCATTTCGTCTTCTTCAAAGAAAATACCGGAAACTTCCCCGGGAAGTCCCACACCGGTTTTTTGACGGAACCCAAACAGGGTGAAATACTTATAAAACCGTTCTACGCCGACCCGATCCCCGACCTGAACAAAAACTACGTTGCAGGAATTTGCCATGGCATCTTTAAAAGTTTCTTTGCCGTGGGCTTTGTGGTTGGCACAATGGTAGGTGATGGCACCCATATCAATGGAACTGCTGCAATGGAAGGTTTCGGAAAGGGAAACCAGGTTTTCCTCCAACGCCATGGCAGCCGTGAAAATCTTAAAGGTTGATCCGGGATCGTACAGCTCGGTAATGATCTTATTTTTGCGAAATTCCAGCTGTTTTGCCGTATAGGCAGCTTTGTATTCTTCACTGTTTTCTTCGTAGGTAGCAAGGAGCTTTTCCAAGGTCATTTCGTCGGAAATTACCAGAGGATCGTTGGGATCAAAGTCGGGCTTGGAAGACATCGCCAAAACCGCACCGGTCTTCACGTTCATGATCACGCCGGCAATACGGGATTGTACGTTATGTTCTACCCGAGCGTTGGAAATATATTTTTCCAACACGTATTGCAATTGGACGTCGGTGGTCAAATAGAGATCGTAGCCGTCCACGGCGTCCTGATAAGATTCATATTCATAGGGCATAGCGGATCCTTTGGCGGTTCGCACGGCAGTAATCTTTCCGGGCTGACCAGCAAGGTAGGAATCGTAATAATATTCCAACCCCTCCAACCCTTGGTTATCCGAACCTACGAATCCGACCACGGTGGACAGCAGATTTTTATAAGGATAATACCGTTTTGTATCTTCGCTGATCCAAAGGGTGGTTTTATATTCTTTGTGTTCCGAAAGCCACTGGGTGACCAGATCCGCCTCTTCTTTTTCAATCCGACGTTTTACCGCAAGATATTGGCTATTCTTCTGGGTATAACCATAAACGGTATCGTAATTCAGATGCAGCGTTTCGGAAAGAAATTGAGCAACTTCTTTGCAATCTTCCTCTTGGGTCAGTTGAGAGGGTGCCATCAAAACCTGATAAGCGGTGGCACTTACAGCAAGATCCACACCATTGACGTCTTTAATGGAACCGCGGTTGGGGTCTACGGTGATTTCCCAAGTCTGCTGATCCAAAGCAAGGCTTTCGTACTTTTCGTGCCGAATTACCTGTAAATAAAAAAGCCTTCCCCCCAGTCCGAGAAACACTAACCCAAATAAAATGGGAAAGACAAAACGTATTACTCGACTGTTTTTGGAAGGCATATTCATGACAGGTTCCTTTCTCTTCCGCAGGAATCAAACGAAACGTGGTGACACAAAATAATATATTCCCGCATGGAGAGGGACAGAACTTAATTTCCAAAGAAGTCTCCGATTGCGGAGAATGCTTTCGCCACCTGACCGAAGAAATCCTCGCTTTCTTCACTGTTCAAAAGTTCGGCGGTGCCGGAAATATCGTTTTTAATATACTGAATTTGATAGTTTTCCAGCTTGTGCATTCCTAATTCTTGAGAAGCGTACTGTTCTACCGAGAAGTAATCGGAACGGCGATCAATTTCGATCTGCAGTTTCGTACCTTCGTTGACGGCGGAAGAAAGTTCGCTGTTCAAAGAACGGAGTTCTGCGTTTTTCTCGTTCTGCTCGATGCTGCAGCTCACCGTCAAAAGGAGGAGAACCACGATACCGATTACGAGAAAAATGGTGAGAAAATCGAATTTAAGAGAAAGTTTTTTCATGGATTTTATCCTCCTTTCCGTTCGTTTGGTGTGTTGTGTGTTTGGACGTTTTTGGTTTGATGTTTGTGTTTTGTTTGGTGTTTATGTAAAGATCCGATTATTCTTCATATCGCCGTTCGAAAACTCTCAAACGGGTGCTGCGGGAACGGGGGTTTTCAGCAATCTCTTCCGCCGAGGGAGCGACGCCTTTGACAATAACTTTTCCCAAAGATTTTTTACCGCAGACGCAGACCGGAAATTCCGGGGGGCAAGTGCAGGGCCGTTCGTACCGGGCAAAGGCGGTTTTTACGATGCGGTCTTCCAAACTGTGGAAGGTCAAAACAGCAATCCGTCCGCCGTCGTTCATGTTTTCCACCAAGGAATCCAACGCCAGGCGAACCTGTTCCAGTTCGTCATTGACGGCGATACGAATCGCTTGGAAAACCCGTTTTGCGGGGTGCTGCTTTTCTTTTAAAGCGGCTTTGGGAAGGGCTTGCTTGATAATATCGACCAATTCAAAGGTCGTCTCAATGGGCTTTAATGCCCGGCATTTTACAATTTCGGAAGCGATGCGACGGGAATACCGTTCTTCGCCGTATTCAAAGAAGATACGGGTTAATTCCGCTTCACTCCACTCGTTGACCACCTCTTTGGCAGAGAGGGAGTCGTCCCGGTTCATTCGCATATCCAAAGGAGCATCCTGCATATAGGAAAAGCCCCGTTCGGCACAGTCCAACTGATAGGAAGAAACGCCTAAATCGAGAAGCACACCGTCAAAGGGAACTCCTGCATTCTCCGCAAGATCGGAGAACGTTCCCCGAATGAGCCGAAGATTACAAGAGAGATCTTTCAGCCGTTCCGTACAAGCTGCCAACGCATCGGCGTCTCGGTCGTTACAGATCATCGTGCCAGATTCGGAAAGACGTTGTCCGATGGCGAGAGAATGGCCTCCCCCACCGGCGGTTCCGTCGGCATAGGTTCCGTTGGGCTTAATATTCAAAGCCTCAATAATTTCGGAAACCATGATGGAAACGTGCTTAAATTCCATATCAGAAATTCATATCCTCCAACATTGCCGCAATTTCGGCACCGGAAAGATCGTCGTTCATAGCGTTCCAACGGGCGGTGTCCCAAATTTCGAGACGTTCCCGAAGACCTACGATGGTAACTTCTTTTTCCAGACCGGCAATCTGACGCAGTTTTGCGGGGATCTTAATTCTCCCCTGCTCGTCCATTTCCGCATCGTTAGAATTGCCGACGAAGTAGCGTTCCATGCTCCGAGCCTTTGCGATGGGAAGAG
>JAZRUJ010000015.1:0-14535 GCA_045652445.1 Eubacteriales bacterium
TGTTGTCTTCCTAAGACCGCTTGGCCTCCGACTTCGAAGATCCACCAGCATCAAGATTAGGCGAATGTCCCGATCGGCGGAAAAATATCCTTCGGTCAGTTTGCCCCAGGCGGCTTGTTCGGTCTTGGGACGTTTCGCAAAGCCGTAACCGGGCAGATCTACCAGGTCAAATTTTCCGTCAATATCGTAATAGTTTACCGAAATGGTCTTGCCGGGAGTGGAAGACACCCGGGCAAGGCTTTTTCGGTTGAGCAGTTTGTTAATTAAAGAAGATTTACCCACGTTGGACCGTCCCACCAAAACCACTTCCGGTTTTTTGGGTCGGTCAATTTTTTTGCCGTCAAAATAACTTGTAACAAATTGGGCGTTGTTGAAATGAATGATCATGTTCTTATCCTTCCACAAGGGCGGTTTTCAGAACCGTTTCAATGTGTTCCGCCGGAATAAATTCCAGATTGGCTTTTACCACCGGATCAATTTCTTCCAGATCGGGGAGATTTGCTGCGGGCAAAACCACTTTCTTGATCCCGGCTTTGTAAGCCGCCATGGTCTTTTCTTTCAGCCCGCCGATGGGCAGAACCCGACCCCGCAGGGTAATTTCTCCCGTCATCGCCACGGTGTGATCCACTTTCTTTCCGGTCAATTCGCTGACCAAAGCGGTGGTCATGGTCACCCCGGCAGAGGGACCGTCTTTCGGGACGGCACCTTCGGGAACGTGAATGTGAATGTCTTTGTTCTTATAAAAGTCTCCGTCCACGCCCAATTCCTTGGCACGGGAGCGAATGTAACTGATGGCGGCGTTTGCCGATTCTTTCATCACGTCACCCAATGAGCCGGTCAACTGAATTTTCCCCGAGCCGTTCATAACGGTGGCTTCTACGGGCATCACTTCCCCGCCTACCGCGGTGTAGGCAAGACCCGTAACGATTCCGATTTGATCCTGTTTGGACAGGGGGTCGTCCCGGAATTTCCGGGGACCTAAGAATTGTTCCAGATTGGCGGGTTTAAAGGTGATTTTGGTTTCTTCCGGGTGTTCTGCCAGGTATTTCAGTCCTTTTCTGCAAAGAGAGGCGATGGTGCGTTCCAAAACGCGGACGCCGGCTTCCCGGGTGTAACTGCGGATCAGATCGTTCAGCCCCGGATCGGTAAATTTGCATTGTTTTGTCGTAAGGCCGTGTTTTTCCAACTGCTTGGGAATCAGGTGTTCTTTGGCAATATGGATTTTTTCTTCCTGGGTATAAGAAGAAAGTTCAATCACTTCCGTTCGATCCAACAAGGGACGGGGCATGGTATCCTCCGTATTCGCCGTTAAGATAAACAGCACGTTGGACAGATCAAAGGGAAGATCCAAAAAGTGATCTTTGAAGGTCTTGTTTTGTTCCGGGTCAAGAACTTCCAGCAACGCCGAGGCGGGGTCTCCCTTATAATCGCTGCCGATTTTGTCCACTTCGTCGAGAAGAATCACCGGATTGACCGATCCCGCTTCCCGAATAGCTTCAATGATTTTTCCGGGCATGGACGCCACGTAGGTGCGGCGGTGTCCCCGGATTTCCGCTTCATCGTGAACGCCCCCCAAGGAGACCCGGGCAAAGTTTCTGCCGGTGGCTCTTGCAATGGATTGGGCAACGGAAGTTTTTCCCGTTCCCGGAGGTCCTACCAGACAGAGGATCTGTCCGTTGTAATTGGGCATTTTTTGCAAAACCACCAAGGTTTCCAAAATGCGTTCTTTTACTTTGGATAAACCGTAATGGTCTTTTTCCAAGATATCCCGAGCGGTGGCAATATCCACTTCTTCCTGGGTGAATTTCCCCCAGGGAAGATCCAGGCAGGTGTCCAGATAAATTCGGGAAACCCCCGCTTCCTGGGCACCGAGGGGCATTTTTGCCAACCGTTCCACTTCTTTCAAAAGTTTCTTTTTGATGGCGTCGGGAACGTTGGATTTGTTGATCTTATCGGTATAAGAAGCAATTTCGTCATCGGGGTCAAATTCGCCCAGCTCTTCTTCCAGGGCGTGAATCTGCTCCCGGATATAGAAATCTCGCTGATTTTTTGCAATCCGTTCTTTGGTGCGTTCCGCAATTTGGTTTTCCAGATTGGCAATTTCCACTTCCCGATCCAAAATCTGCAGAAGTTCCATCATGCGTTCTTCCGGGTCGAGAATTTCCAAAATCTTTTGCTTGTCCTGGTACTTCAGGAAGAGATTTTGAGTAATATAGTCGGCTAAAAATCCCAGGTCGTCAATGGACAGAACTTCCATGATCTGTTGCTGGGAAATGTTTTCAACATATTGTGCCAATTCTGCGTACAAACTTTGTGCCTGACGAGCCAAAGCTTCCCGTTCCAGAGAAGATTGTACCGGCACGGGCAGTTCGGGAATCAGCGAAACGGTCACGTTCAGATGACCATTTTCTTTGTGGGGCAGGGTGATGGATTGGGCTCTGCAAAGAATTTCCAACATCACTCGAAGATCGCCCTTTTGGGTTTTCATCATTTGTTGAACCTTTGCCACGACTCCGTAGGCGTAGATCCCTTCCGGGGAGGGGTCTTCTTCGCTCACGTCCATCTGGGACGCCAAAAATATGTACCGGTCGGACGCCAACGCGGAGTTGACCGCCGAGGTGGAAATCTTCCGGCGGACGTCTAAATGCACCGTCTGTTTGGGCAGAGCGGTCAGGTTTCGCAAGGGGAGAAGAGGCAGGGTTCTAATCTTTTGTTCAAAGATATCGAGCATAATTATTTTCCTTTGATTTTCATGTTTTCGGTGAATTTTCTCCGGGGGAGAAACGGCAACGGCTCGAACCGTAAAAATACGGTCCGAGTCGGCAGGTTATTGTTCTGTTTCGGTGCGGGTAATCCGGGCGTCTCCGGTTCCCCGAATGCAATCTTCGTCCACCGTTACTTTCGTAATGGTTTTGTCCGAGGGGGTCAGGTACATGATTTTGGTCATGACTTTTTCCGCAATGGCACGAAGACCGCGAGCTCCGGTTTTGTGTTCCAACGCCTGATCGGCAATGGCTTCGATGGCGGCATCGGTAAATTCCAATTCCACCCCGTCCAGCCGGAACAGTTCCCGGTATTGTTTGGTTAAGCAGTTTTTCGGTTCGGTCATAATGCGAACCAAAGCTTCTTTGTTCAAGGGTTCCACGTTGACGATTACGGGAAGACGACCGACCAATTCGGGAATCAGCCCGAATTTTACCAGGTCGTGCGCTTCACATTGTTTGAGAAGTTTTCCCACGTCGGTGTCGTTTTTCCCGGCAACGTCGGAATTAAATCCAATGGCGGATTTTTGCGTACGCTTACGAATCACGTCTTCCAATCCGGCAAAAGCACCCCCGCAGATGAACAGAATGTTCTTGGTGTCGATGGGAATAAATTGCTGGTTTGGGTGTTTGCGGCCGCCGTTGGGGGGAACGTTGGAGACCGTTCCTTCCAGGATCTTCAACAGAGCCTGTTGTACCCCTTCCCCGGAAACGTCTCGGGTGATGGAGGGGTTTTCGGATCGACGGGAGATTTTATCAATTTCGTCGATATAAATAATGCCCCGTTCTGCGGCTTTCACGTCAAAATCTGCCGCCTGAATCAGGCGAAGCAGAATATTTTCCACGTCTTCGCCCACGTATCCCGCTTCGGTCAGGGTTGTAGCGTCGGCGATGGCAAAGGGAACGTTTAGCGACTTTGCCAAAACCTGTGCCAACAACGTTTTTCCCGAGCCGGTAGGACCCAGGAGAAGAACGTTGCTCTTGGCAAGTTCCACGTCGGCGTTGTTGTCTTGGTTCAAAATCCGTTTATAGTGATTGTAAACGGCGACCGACAAGGCGATTTTTGCGTCGTCCTGTCCGATGACGTATTCGTCCAGGGCGGCTTTGATTTGTGCCGGCGTTTTCATGGTCAGCCGGAGTTTGTCGTCCTTTTTTTTCTGTTTTTTCTCGGTAAGCGCCTGAAGATATTCCACACAGGCATCTACGCAATCGTTACAGATATAGGTGTCGGGTTCGATCCCGGCAATAAACATTTTATCCCCCGTGCAAGGCTGTCCGCAAAAAGAACAGGAGCGGGGTTCGTTTTGTTGATTCGGCATAAGATTCCTTTCGGAAAGCGTGAAATTGTCTTATCGGTGGGCGATAACTTGGTCGATCAGACCGTATTCTTTCGCCTGTTGTGCGGTCATAAAATTATCCCGTTCCGTGTCGGCTTTGATCACGTCCAGAGGTTTGCCGGTGTTTTCGGCAAGGATCTGGTTCAATTTGTCTTTAATATCCAAAATCCGTTCTGCGTGGATTTTAATATCGGTTGCCTGACCTTGGAACCCGCCCAAGGGTTGATGAATCATCACTTCGCTGTTGGGAAGAGCGTACCGTTTGCCCTTTGCTCCGGCAGAAAGCAGGAATGCACCCATGCTTGCAGCCATGCCTACGCAAATGGTGGAAACGTCGCATTTGATATAGTTCATCGTATCGTAAATCGCCATTCCCGCGGTGATGGAACCTCCGGGGCTGTTGATGTAAAGGCTAATGTCTTTGTCCGGATCTACCGATTCCAGGAACAACAGTTGGGCAACCACCAAATTGGCGGTCACGTCGTTGACCTCATCTGCCAAAAAAACAATTCGGTCATTCAAAAGACGGGAATAAATATCGTAAGCCCGTTCGCCCCGAGAAGTTTGTTCCACAACGGTGGGAACCAATGCATTGTACGGCAGCATAACAATCTCTCCTTCAAAAATCATTTTATGTTCGTGTGATGTTTTTTTGGATAATTCGGGGACCCTCCTCATCGGGAGGAAGGTCCCCGTCCGTTCTGTTTCAGTATCGCCGAAAATCCGGTGGATTATTCAGCATCTTTTTTCGCTGCGGGTTTCTTTGCAGCGGGTTTCTTTGCGGCGGTGGAAGAGGTCTTCTTCGCGGTGGAAGCAGTCTTCTTCGCAGCGGGTTTCTTTGCAGCTACTTCGCCTTCTGCTTTCGCAGCGGGCTTCTTGGCAGCGGTGGTCTTCTTTGCTGCGGTAGATTTTGCAGCGGTGGAAGTTTTCTTTGCGGCAGGTTTCTTTGCAGGAGCGGTTTCTTCTGCGGTTTCTGCCTTCTTGGCGGGAGCCTTCTTCTTCGCAGCGGGCTTCTTCGCACCGGGAGCTACAAAGTTGGCATGAGCCTTAACGCATTCAAAAGCTTTGGCGTTTGCCAATTCTTTGATGATGTTTTCGGTAACGTCGTCACGTTTGATCCGTTCTACGGGAATCTGCATTTCTTTGGAGAACTTTTCGTATTCGGCATTCACGTCTTCATCGGAGATGACAACGCCTTCCAGTTCTGCAATCTTTTCCAGAGCCAGGCGGAGTTTTACGTCAACCTGTGCACGAGCGGCGAACATACCCCGGAGATCTTCGATCTTGGCACCGGTGATCTGCATGTACTGTTCCATGTTCATGCCCTGGGAAGCCATTCTCTGAGCAAAGTCGTTGAGAGAAGCGTTGATTTCGTTTTCGAACATGCAAGCGGGAATGTCAGCTTCTACCAATTCGGCAACAGCTTCTGCCAACTTGTCGGCAACGACCCGGTCAGCTTCAGCTTCTTTGCGTTCTGCAATTTTCTTGGACAGGTCTTCTTTGAAAGCGTCCAGAGTGTCGAAATCGCTGATGTCTTTGACAAATTCGTCATCAACAACGGGGAGTTCTTCTTTTTGAATCTTGTGGATCTTGCATTTGAATTCTGCGGGCTGACCCTTCAGTTCGTCTGCATGGTATTCTTCGGGGAAGGTAACGTTGACGGAGAAATCTTCGCCAATTTTCTTACCAACCATTTGATCTTCGAATCCGGGGATAAACTGACCGGAGCCAAGCTTCAGAGTGTAGCCTTCGGCTTTTCCGCCTTCGAAGGCTTTGCCGTCGGTGAATCCTTCAAAGTCGAAGGTGACAGTGTCGTCCAGTTCAGCGGCACGGTCGTCTACGTCGATCATCCGGGAGTTACGACGCTGATAGCCTGCGATTTCGTTGGCAATGTCGTCTTCGGTAACGTCGGTGGCGGGTTTTTCAACGGTAAGCCCCTTGTATTCCTTTACGGCGACTTCGGGTTTTACGGTGACCTTCGCTTTGAAGGTGAAACCCTTATCGGCGGCGATTTCGGTGATTTCAATGTTGGCACGGTCCACGGGAGTGATACCGGCTTCTTTTACAGCTGCTTCGTAAGCGTCGGGATACAGGGCGTCCACGGCGTCATTCCAGAAGAAGCCTTCGCCGTACATTTTTTCCACGATCTTGCGGGGAGCCTTCCCTCTGCGGAAGCCGGGAATGTTTACTTTCCCAACATTCTTGCGGTAGGAAGCCTGAACGGCAGTTTCGAATTCGTCCGCGGGAACGGAGATTTCCAATTCCACTACGTTCTTTTCGACATCGGTTTTGTTCACTAATTTCATCATCAGTTACTCCTTGCTATTTTAAGAATAATCTTTCGTAAGGGATATTATATCATATATTTTACTATATTTCCATACTTTGGGAAGAAAGTTTGAAATCTTGTCGCAAAAATGTCTTGAAATCGGCATAAAATCAAGTTATTCCCGGATTTTTAAGGGGGAAAAATCCAAGTGGTCTGCGGCAATCAGGCGAAAGTGGATTCCGTCTACCTCTCCCTGTACCGCCAGAGAGCTTGCTCCCCCACCGTGCAAATGTCCGTAATAGCACTCTTTTACGCCGTATTCTTTTAATACGTTCAAAATCGGGTCGCACCGTAACTCTCCAAAAAGAGGAGGGTAATGCAGAAACACGATGGGTTCTTTTTCTGCTGACTGCAGAGACGTTTTCAGTCGTCCCACTTCCCGGTTCAAGACTTTTTCGTCTTCGTCGCTGGGTTCCAGAGTCCACCCCCGGGTCCCGCAAATACTCACGTCGCCTACGGTGTAGGAATTGTTGTGCAAAAAGTGAACGGAGGGGTAATCGGCAATAAATTTATTTAGTTTTGCCATGGTTTCCCACCAATAATCGTGGTTTCCTTTGGACAAAATCTTGGTTCCCGGCAGTTGATGTAAAAACGCCATATCTTCTTTTAATTGGTCAAAGTTGATTGCCCACGAAAAATCGCCGGGCAAAACGATGGTGTCCTCATCGGTCAAAGACCAGCGTTTCGCAATCTTCTCCGGGTGATCTTTCCACCGTTCCCCAAAAATATCCATGGGTTTTTCGGTGGAAAAAGACAGATGCAGATCTGCCATGGTGTAAAGTGCCATATCAAGGCTCCTTTGTGTAAAATCAAGCAAAAAACCGACTTGCGTTTTGATAAAAAATGTTCTGGGAAATTTCGGTTCCGAAGGCGTTACAACAAGCGTTGTAAAGATCCTGGAGAGAAGAAAAACCCGTCATGCCCCGGGGGAGACGGTCAATTCCGTCCAGGTCGCACCCAAGACAAAGTCCGTTCTCTCCTCCCAAAGAAAGAAAATGCTCTCCATGGCGTAATACATCGTCGATTCCCGCGTCGGTTTGTGCTAAAAATTCCGGATATAAATTCAGTCCTACCAGTCCGCCCCGGGAAAAAATCTCCCGTGCCACTTCATCGGATAAATTCCGAGGATGGTTGCAAAGGGCTTTTGCATTGGAATGAGAGGCTACGATGGGGGCGTTTGTCAAGGTTAAAATTTCTTCCGTTCCCCGATGGGATAAATGGGAAACGTCCACCGCGATATTTCGGGAAATCAGTTCCAAAACGGCTTGCCGACCCAAGGGAGTCAGTGGTGCGTTATCGTCGGTCAAAGCTCCGGTTGCCAAAGGATTTTGACCGTTCCAGACAAGTCCTGCCATGGTGCAGCCGTAGGCAGAAAGAACGTGGATCCAATCCGGCTCCGTTGCCAAAACGCCGGCTCCCTCCACCGTGATCAGCGGGGTCAATCCCACTTGGTGAAGTTGGGGAAAAATCCGTTGGACCACGGCACGGAAAAAGTCCATACCCAGGGGATTTTTCACAGCGTCGTTGAAAAACACCGCAAAACATTGAGTCACGTGATGCCCTTGAAGTACGGATTGATTGATCTGGGTGACGGAATTGTCAAAGGGGAGATTTCGGTGAAACAATTCCGTTGCGGTGTCACAATGCAGGTCAAACAGTTTCATAGCTTGGTACCAAATAGGCAAGATAGTGATCCATTTTTACGGGAAGTGCCTGGGAATCTAAATAGACCGCCACCGCGTCAAATCGAAAGGATATTTCGTCGGTGTCAATCCCCGCTCGACTCAGTTGTTTTAAGTAATCTACCGTTGCCAATGCCAAGGCCTCCCGTTTTCGTTCGTCAATGGCTTGCAACGGGTCGTAAACCGAGTCTTTCCGCCGGGCTTTTACTTCGATAAAGACCAACATTTCTTTGTCTTTGGCAATAATGTCAATTTCGGTGCGTTTCTTTGCCCGGTAGTTTCGGTCTAAAATACGGTATCCTTTTTTCTTCAGCCACCGGCAGACTTCGTCTTCGTAATAAAGTCCCCGTTCGTAGGGCGGAAGATTAAGGATTGGGCGTTTCCCCTGCCGGATTTTCCGGAAGATCCGTTTCCGGTTCCGGTTCTGTAATATGGATTTTAAGGACATATGTCACCTCTCCGTACCAATCTTGCGTCGTGGAAAGATTCCAATGGGCGGTCAGGGTGTAGGTGTATTCCCCCGGTTCGGAGGGAAAGACCAATTCCGAGGTTTTTACCCGGTCTTGGGTAACGATCGTATCGGTGCCGTTTTCCAGGGTAAGGGTCCAGGCTTTTGGTTCGGATAGCAGTTTGAATTCGGGTTTCTGTGCCGCCTTATCCCGGGTAAGGGGTAACACGGGAGGTTCGGAATCTGCCCTGCGTGACAGGGATTCCGTACTTCCGTTTGCCGTAAAAAGAGTCAACTCTTCTCCCTGGGGAGAAATGGTTAGAGGGGAATCCCAAGAATCTCCATTCAAGGTCAGTTGGGGGGAGGTGTACCGTTGTTTTTCAAGCCCTGTAAAAGCGGAAGTAGAAAACAATCGTTCAAAATCGCCCACCGACAGTTTATAATACTGGTCTTCCGCAAAGTTGTAAAGAACAGCGTTTCGGTCTATCATACTGACAACGTACAGAGAATATGCCCCCACAAGCAGTCCTCCGGAGGTTCGGGTCTGCAAGGGGATTTGATAGGTATCTTCGGGAATGGTAGGTTTTTGTTCCAAAGGCGTTGCTCGGCGAACAACCCCCTCAAACAGTTCCGAAAGTTCCTCTCTGCCCGGCTCGTCTTGGTTGACCACCAGGGGGTTTTCCGGAAACAGAACCACTTCGTCTCCCCGGGTCAGATGTCCTTTCCCCGAAAGAAACGCGAACCCCACGGCAACAAGAGCCACCACCAAAAAACCGATGAGATAATTCCGCAGAAGTTTCATGTCTGCTCCTTAATAGACAAAGTCAAATTCAAATCCGTAAATATCAACCGTGTCGTTTTCTTTTACACCGGCTTTGACCAGTTCTTTGATGACCCCGGTGTTGTGAAGAATTTTTTGGAAATATTGCAACTGTTCGTATTCTCCAAAGTTGATGCCTCGCATAATGCGGAGCAGCCATTCTCCCTCTACGGACCAGTAATTGCCGTCCAGACGGGAAATCCGAACCGAACGGTCTCGGGGGTCAAAGGTGGAAGCGGGGTCTACGTATTCTGTTTCGTAAACCTTAATGGGAGGTAATTCTTTGACTGCATTCCAAATTGCCAAGGTCAATTCCCGGGTACCCATGTGGGCGGCGGCAGAAATGGCATAGAAAGAATATCCCTTTTCTTCCACGTACTGTTTCAGTTCGTCAATTTGTTCTTCAATGGAAGCGTCAATTTTATTGGCAACCACGATTTGAGGACGTTTTGCCAATTCGGGAGAGAACTGTTCCAGCTCTTTATTAATAATTTCAAAATCTTCGATGGGGTCTCTGCCTTCGTCTCCGGAAACGTCCACCAGATGCACCAACAGACGGCACCGTTCAATGTGCCGCAAAAAGTCGTGACCCAATCCCGCACCGTCGGAAGCCCCTTCGATGACCCCGGGAATGTCCGCCATCACGAAAGACTGACCTTCCCCCACCGGTACGACGCCCAGATTTGGGACCAAAGTGGTAAAGTGGTAGTTTGCGATTTTGGGACGGGCGGCGGAAACCACCGAAAGAAGCGTGGATTTACCCACGTTGGGAAAACCGATCAGACCCACGTCGGCAATCAGCTTCAATTCCAAAATAACTTCCCGTTCTTCGCCGGGAACACCGGGACGGGCAAACCGGGGACACTGCCGGGTGGGGGTGGCAAAGTGCCGGTTGCCCCAGCCTCCCCGACCGCCTTTGCAGAGAATGAACGGTTCGTCTTCGCTCAAGTCTTTGATGACCTGACCGGAAGCGGCGTCTTTAATTAACGTTCCCACGGGAACTTTAATAATCAAATCGTCGGCGGATTTGCCGTACATTTTTTCCCCTTTTCCGTCCTCGCCGTTTTTGGCGGACATATGATGGGTGTACCGCAAATGTTCCAAGGTATTCAAGTTTTTATCTACCTGGAAGACCACGTCGCCGCCTTTTCCTCCGTCACCTCCGACGGGACCGCCTGCCGCTACGTATTTTTCCCGGTGGAAGGCAACGCAGCCGTTGCCGCCGTTTCCGGCTTTTAGATAAAGTTTTGTGCTGTCAATAAACATAATCAATCTCCGTTTGATTGCATACTATTCTAACTTATAGTATAACACAAAATTCTACAAAAATCAAGTCCTTTTCAAGAATGCAAAACGACAGGAGAAAATAAAGAACGGCGGAAGAGAATTTCTTCCGCCGTTCTGTTGTTTTTATTTCAGTAAAAGTTCTTTCTTTAATTTGACGTGAACAAAGTTTTGGATAACAAAAATCAAAACCAAGGTATTAAAGATCGCACCCAATACAATGATTCCCACGCTGTCGCACCGTTCCACGGCGGGGTTGGGGTTTTCTTCCAGTTCGTCTAAATAGCCGGTCACTTTCTTTGCCATGATCATATTAACGATAACGATGGGCAGCAAGAACATCGGAAGGAGAAGATATTCCACTCCTACAAATATAAACATAGATTCTCCCGTGCCTATGCCGATCATCAAAAACAGGAGTGCAAAGGCGGCAAAGAAGATGGTAAGGCCCAGCCAGACCTTTCCGAAGATGCTCCAGCATTTCCGTTCGTGACGCAGGTTTCTGCGGAAAATGTAAAATGCTTGTTCGCGGTCGTTGAATTGTTCACAGGTATTCATGAAAATTCTCCTTTCACAAGTTCTATTTTCAGTATATCATATCCGGAAGAAAAAATCAAGTACTTTTCTAAAAACAATAAGACTCCGAACCGAGGTTCGGAGTCTTAAATTGCTTACTGTTCGATTTCGAAAATGTTGACGCGGGTCTTGTTCTTTTTGAAGGTTTCGAACTTAACCTTGCCGTCTTTCAGAGCAAACAGAGTGTCGTCGGAGCCTTTGCCCACGTTGACACCGGGATGAATCTTGGTGCCTCTCTGGCGAACGAGAATGTTACCGGCGAGAACGAACTGACCGTCAGCACGTTTTACGCCAAGTCGTTTGGATTCGGAGTCACGACCGTTTTTAGTCGAGCCTACACCTTTCTTATGAGCCATTCTTACTGCACCTCCTGATTACGCGTTGACAGCGGTGATGACGACCTTGGAGTAAGGTTGTCTGTGACCGATGCGTCTGCGGTAAGTTTTCTTTGCTTTGTACTTGAAGATACGGATCTTCTTGCCTTTGCCGTTCTTTTCCAATTTGGCTTCGACGACGGCACCGTCGACGTAGGGAGTTCCGGCCTTCACTTCGCCGTTATCGGAGACGAGCAGGACCTTGTCGAACTTCACGGTTTCACCGGCTTCAACATTCAGCTTTTCGATGAACAGAACGTCACCGACGGCAGCTTTGTACTGTTTTCCGCCTGTTTCAAACACTGCGTACATTCTTTTACCTCATTTTATATAAGACTCGCTATGAAGGTAGGGCGTACCCTTTCGGAACCTTTTCTATGCGGCGTTGACTATTATACCATAAAACAGTAGTCGTGTCAAGGGCGGTTTTGAAAAAAGTACGATTTTTCGGTTTTTTTTCACATTTTCAAGGAAAGGACGAAAAATCCGCAAAAAAACCCACCCTCAATCGACGGACAAAAAGGGAGCAAATTTTTCTATTTTTGCATTTTTATGGCAAATTTTACCAAATCTACGCCGTCGACTTTTGTCGTAACTGTTTGCTTTTTTACAAAGATTTGGGGAGGGTGTCGGGCGGTTTTGGGGAGTTAACGACAAAATTCCCCTTGCCCTTTCCCCTTGATTTTGCTATAATTTTCTCACAACACACACAACAAGGAGAACATATTATGGAACCGGAAAACAAAATTAAGATCCTCATCTTAGACAGCCAGGCAGATACCCGTTTTCAATGTCAGAACGTACTGAAAAATTTTGGATTTCGCATTGTGGGAAGCGTTTCCGATGCGGAAGCCGCCCTGGAGATTATGGCGATGCAAGCACCTCACGTGGTCTTGTTTGACGTCATGCTGGAGCAGTGCGACGGTCTTTCTTTCCTGCGGCGAGCAACCCGAATTGAACTGCCTCACAAGGTGCGGTTTATTTCCCTGTCCGCCCTGTCTACGGTATCGGTCATTCGCAATTTGGTAGCAGCGGGAACTGATTATTGCATGGTCAAACCGGTGGATTACGAAATTCTGAAAGAACGTATCCTACAGCTTTATACCGAGCAGCATACGTATCCGGAAGAAGAGTCCGGAAAGGTCTTTAATCTCCCCGTCAGTGCTGCGGATCTGGAAAAACAGGTCACTTCTATTATATTGGAGGTAGGCATTCCCGCCCACGTAAAAGGCTATCAGTACGTCCGCCGTGCCATTTTAATGGCAATTACCGACCCGGACGTGATCAACGGTGTGACCAAAATTATTTATCCTACTATCGCAAAAGAATTTAAAACGACCCCCTCTCGGGTGGAACGAGCCATTCGCCACGCTATTGAGGTGGCTTGGGATCGGGGAAACGTAGAAACTTTGACTTCCCTATTCGGATATTCGGTCAGCGGAACGAGAGGAAAGCCTACCAACTCGGAATTTATCGCCATGATTGCCGATCATCTCCGGTTGGAAAACCGCCCCACGCCCCGAAACGAAGTTACCATTCACTATTAAACCAAACTTTAAATTAATTCCATTGGACTTCCCTACAGGGAGATACAATGAAAGAGACCGGACTTTTTTAAAAGTTCGGTCTCTTTTTTCAGGTCTTTAGTTTTCTTCCGGTGTATTTTCCGGTTTTACTTCGGTTTCAATGTCTTCGTAGACGTGTTGGATAATGTTCACGTCGTCGTTGACTGTTCCGGCATCTTCTTCGGCGGAGACCAGCATATAGTCCCCCTCGATCCCCTCAAAGAGTTTGTCCGACCGAATCAGGTTTGCGGCAAAAGTGACGCTTCCCCCGGTGACTACGGCGTGAGCGGTGGGTTTTTGATCCCAGATACATCCGTACATCGCCACGTTGGCGTCGCCGTGGCACTGCACCGTTTCTCCGTAGGGCGTGGTGATCAACGCTCCCCGGACTTCGATCGTTCCTTTTTGTGCAGAAATCAAGTTCCCCAAAAGAGACGAGCCGGTGCTGATGATTCCTTGCATGGTTAGAGAGCCTGTCATATCTTCTCCCCCTTGCAAAAACAGGGTCTGACCTCCCTGTCCCCCTTCAGAACCGCCGGAAACGGTTATGAGGACCTGTCCCGAATGATTGGCCTGTACGCCCACGGAAGAGGCTTTCAAAGAGATCAGCGTGGCGGTAAGATCGGTTGCCCCCTGCAGATTCAATGCCGAAAACAGGTTTACGGCACGGTAGTCGGAAAGGGTGGTTTTTGCGGCATTGTTTAAGACGATTCCCGTACTTCCGTAGGAGCCGGAGGGATCGCTGACCGTCAATCTATACAAGCGAAGATTGTTAGAATCTTGAATTAAAATTCCCGTCTGGGTTACGTTCAGCGTAATTCGTTCCAAGGTTGCATTTTCCACGCCTATCAAAGAAATTCCCCGTCCGGCGGTGAGGGTCGCATTTCGGACGCGAACGTCGTTTTCGGAAGAGGCTATGGCGAACAGTTCCGAAGCCCCGGGCAAAACGGAACCTTGCCGAACTTCCAGATTTTCCAGCGAACTTCCCTCGCCTAACCGAATCAGCGTTTGGGGAGCGGTGTTAAGTTCAAAACTCAATACGGTGCTGTATTTCCCCGAACTTCCCGTTCCAACCAAACGAACCGAAGCGGGAATTTCCAAGTCCGAACCGAAGCGGTAGATTCCCTCCGGAAGAAAGACGGTGGCCTTTTGTTTTTCCGCCGTTTTCAGCAATTCCTTCATTTGGGGAGCGTTGTCGGTTGCCTGAGGAGAAATTCCGTAGTCTGCGGCGTTGAGAACGGGAGCGTTAACAAAGGTTTTGCTACTGTCTTTCAACGATGCCACCGTGTCGGTTTTGGTTTGAACGGCGTCCCCCTCAGGGACGGAGAACAAAAGTTGAAGTCGGAGGCCAAGCGGTC
>JAZRUJ010000016.1:0-8234 GCA_045652445.1 Eubacteriales bacterium
TGGACGACGGACGGATCACCGACGCACACGGAAAAGTCGTTTCTTTTGAACATTGTATCATCGTTATGACTTCCAACGCCGGGTCTCATTCCAAAGCAACCGCCGCCGGATTTAACCGTTCTTCCGAGGAATTGTCTGCGGAGCGGACGAAAAAAGCCCTATCGGATTTCCTGCGTCCTGAATTTTTGAATCGGGTGGATGAAATTATCACCTTCCGATCTCTTCCCAAAGAAGTATTCCCCGATATTGTCCGGCTCGCTCTGGATGAATTGGCGGTGGGATTGAAAGAACGGGAAATCGCCTTTGAATGTTCCGATCAGGCAGTTGCCCTGTTGGCGGAAAAATCGTATAGTGCCGAATACGGTGCCAGAAACGTCCGCCGGGTAGTTCAAACGGAAATCGAAGACCGTGCCGTGCGGATTTTGTGCGAAACGTTTGACGTTCCCCGGTCGGTCTCCGTGTCGGAAGATCAGGGTGAAATTCACGTATCGTTGCAGATGCAGTAAATTTTTCCATTATTAATGTCAAAATTTCAAAAATCGCCAAATCCCTCTTGACAATCGAATTAAAATTCGTTATAATAGGTTAGGAAAACTTTTAACATTAAAAAGGAGAGTATTGTGTTATGAAAAAATTTCTCACACTTTTTCTGGCTCTTTGCCTGATCGCCTCCATCGCCACCTGCTTTGTAATCTCTGCGAATGCAGAAGAAGAATTCGAAGTTGAAGTTGGTTTGCCTTACGAATGGAACGATCAGTCCGAAAAGCCCAACGGTGCTATGAAATGGCGGAACAGTAAGGGCGTCAGTGCTGACGGCCTTTGGCAGTATCACTACTACTGGTTGGATGCTCCCGAAGGAGAAAACCCCTATCGTCCCTTGAAATTCTGCGGAAGCATCAGTGGTTTTGCTTGGAACTCTATTGTTGGCGGCGACGATAACGGCGTAGGTTATGCCCGTGTTCTCGATGTCGGTAAGAATTTCCATCCCGCAAGCAAAGCTGATGTTGTCAAAACCTTCTATTGCCCCTCCGGTGGTACCATCGAAATCAAATCCGTACTGGCTCGTGAAAACGACGTTACCCCCGGCGGTGAAGCAAACGGTACTTCTTTTGCTATCTACGTAGAAGATCGCTTGGTTTATCCTGAAGAAGGCGGCGGAGAATATTTGATTCTCGATTCTACCGCTTCTCAAGAAGTTACCGTAAGAGTCGACGTTGCTAAAAATGAACGTGTTCGCATTCATGTTGGTGCTATGGGCGACCAGTCCAGCGACAAGATTTCCATGGAAAACTCCATCACCTACAAAGAACTGAATGATTCCGAAGTAGAGGCTGAAACCGATACCGTTATCACCCCCTCTTACAATAATGGAAACAATTCCAACGATGCCGACGATAATAATAACGTTGGAAACAATGGCGGAAACATTCAGAACAATAACAACAATAATAAGGGCGGCATCTCTACCGGTGCAATCGTCGGAATTGTTGTTGGTGCAGTGGCAGTCGTTGTTGTTGCCGCTGTGGTAATCATCATTCTGAAAAAGAAAAAGCAAGACTAATCGAACATAAAAAAAGAGCATCGAAACGATGCTCTTTTTTATTTAAATGGAAGAATAATATTAAAAAAGACCTTGTCGTTTGACAAGGTCTTTTTTATGGGGTGGGTAGTGGAATTCGAATCCACGGCCTCCAGAGCCACAATCTGGCGCTCTAACCAACTGAGCTATATCCACCATATATAAAATTGTTGAAAGCAAAATGGTACATCCGGAGGGACTCGAACCCCCGACCTATTGCTTAGAAGGCAATTGCTCTATCCAGTTGAGCTACGGATGCGTGTTGGAGCGGATGACGAGAATCGAACTCGCACGACCAGCTTGGGAAGCTGGGGTTCTACCACTAAACTACACCCGCAAGGCAATTCAGCCTAACTATTATAGCACAAATGCCCCCGTTTTGCAAGGGGGCAAAAGGGAATTTTTTGTGACATATCGGAAAAATCAAAGAGTTTGGTGAAATTCCGTCAAAAAGGCACGGTATCGCCTGGGCAGATAAGAATCTTGCAGCCGTTTGTTTTCCCGGGCTGCAATGGAAACCGAGCGATAGTATTCTCTCCAAAGTCTCTGAAATGTTTCCTCCGGTTGGGAATTTCGTTGTGGCAGTTTCTGCTCTGAATATAAAACTTTCCATTCTTGCCCGTTATAAACCCCATAGAGCGACCGTTTGCAATCGTAAATTAAAAAAGATTGATCGTTAAATCTCCGGGTAAAGTGAGGCATCAGAAAGGGGAGGATATTATTGTCCGGCGAAAATTCGGAACAGTACAATCCCTCCTCTCGTTGTGCAAACCGCAAAAACCCCATCATGCGGTGAATCTCCAAGGTTACCCGTGCCGTCATATCGCAAAAATCCATTACGTTGGGGTCGTGATACCGTTTTTGTACTCCCTGACCGTATTTAAAGACCGACAAGATCCAATAAAAGATCTTTCGATTCTTATCCGGGTCACAGGAAGCGTATCCGTAACTTAATTGATGAATCCCGTTCAGTCCCAGCCGGAGATGGATTCCCCTTTCAATCCGCAAGGCTTTTGCTTCGTCGGGTTGTACCGTTACAATGCGGGATTGTAAGGGAGGCTCGGTCACGTCTCCGTCGGTAATCAGATCGGGCAATTCTTTTTGTTGGTAGGCGTGAAAAATCGCAGAAAGAAATCCGTCCAATCCTCCGGAATATTGATAGATTAACATAAAATCTCCTTTATAATAAAACATAAGGCTAAAACTGTCCGGTCAGGGCGGGCATTTTTGCCTCGTTTAAGAGAAGAGCCGCATCGGTAAGGGAGATCTGACCCGGTTCCCGTTCTCCGTATCCCGGAGCCAATAAATAAGACCGCAATACCGCCCGGTTTTCTCCGCACCCGTAATATTTTCCGTTGCAGGTGATGAAATGAGCCGCCCGACGCAGAACCACCCTCATTTTTTTCAAATCCTCGTACCGTAACGTAGAAACTTCTCTTGCCCGGGCAATTCGCCAGGCGGATTTTACCCCAATTCCGGGAACCCGCAGCAGCATTTCGTAGGGAGCCGTGTTGATCTCTACGGGAAAGCATTCCGGATGCCGTAACGCCCAATCGGATTTTGGATCCACCGCCGGATCAAAATTTTGTCCCGGTTCCAGCAGTTCTTCCGCCGTAAATCCGTAAAATCGCAGCAGCCAATCCGCTTGATACAGTCGGTTTTCCCGCAACAGATCCGGGGGTTTTACGGGAAGAAGGGAAGGATTGCCCACGGGAACGTAGGCGGAATAATACACCCGTTTCATGGCAAACTGACGGTATAGCCCCTCGCTTAACCGTAAAATCACCCCGTCCGGGTCGGGAGTTGCCCCAATAATCATCTGGGTGGTCTGTCCCGCGGGAAGAATCTTGGATCGCCCTTTTAAGGCAAGAGCCTTTTCGGAAATCATAGCCAGCCGTTTCATGGGTTTGAGGATGGATTCTTTCGTCTTTTGCGGTGCCAGAAGTTTTAATCCCGCCGACGTGGGCAGTTCGATGTTTTCACTCATGCGGTCCGCATACCGAGAGGCAAGGTCGATCCAATCGGGATCACAGCCGGGAACTGCCTTTAAATGTACGTAGCCGTGGAAGTTATATTCCGTGCGAAGAAGCATGACCGTTTCGGTCAATCGTGCCATGGTCTCGTCCGGCGAGGAAAAGAGTGCGGAGGAGAGAAATAATCCCTCAATGTAATTTCGACGGTAAAAACCCACGGTAATTTCGCAGATTTCCCGAGGAGTCAATGTTGCCCGGGGGAGGTCTTCTTCCCGGCGATTGACACAGTATTTGCAGTTGTAGACGCATTCGTTTGACATCAGTATCTTTAATAAGGAAACACACCGTCCGTCCGGTGTAAAGGAATGGCAGATTCCCGCTGCCGCACAGTCTCCAAGTCCGCCCTTTTTTGCTCGCCGCTCCGATCCGGAGGAGGAACAGGATACGTCGTACTTTGCTCCTTCGGTAAGAATGCGGATCTTGTCTTCCAGGGTTAATTCCGAAAGAACCGCCGGTGCCGTTCCTTCCATCGAGATCCCCCCTTCTGTTAAAAAATCGAACATTAATTCGAATATAGTATACCATGGTTCTTTCGAAAAAGCAAGGGGAGAGGGGTAAAATTCAAACATATTTACGATTTATGGGATAAAGATCCAAAAATCAAAAAAATAGAAAATAAGAGAAAAATCAAAAAAATAAAAGAAAATAATCAAAAATCAAAGCTAAATTGAAACGAACGATGGATTTCTGACTTTATTTGACCTTTTCGGGAGTTGCATTTTTGCGGTTTATGGTGTATAATAAGGGCACAATAAAAGTCAAAGATGGTCAAAGTCAAAAAAATGACCGGAAACGAGGTCCCCATGAAGTCCAGCGATTTGATTGCCGCTTTTTTAATTGAAGCTTTGGAAAAGCAGGACGGTTCTCTGGAACTGCAGCGAAACGAACTTGCCCAGCAGTTCAACGTGGTTCCAAGCCAGATCAATTACGTGATATCTTCTCGCTTCACACCGGAGCGGGGGTATTTGATCGAAAGCCGCCGGGGCGGAGGAGGATACATTCGAATCCGCCGGGTGCGAAGCGATAAACGTACCCATATTATGCACGTTGTTAACGCCGTGGGAAAAAACATCAATTGTTTTAACGCCGATTTATTCCTGAAGAATATGTCGGATTACGGCTATCTTTCCGCCGAGCAGGTTCGGTTGATCCGTGCCGCTTTGTCGGAAAACGCCCTGTCGTCCCTGCCTGCTGCGGTGCGGGACTTTGTTCGGGCGGATATTTTCAAATATATGCTTATTTCCGTGGCAACGGAATAAGAATGAAATCAGGAAAGGAGTCCCTGTTATGCTTTGTGAAAATTGCAAAAAGAATACTGCCACCACCTATTTTAAACAAACGGTCAACGGAAAGACCCGTGAAGTATTTCTTTGCTCTGAATGTGCCGCCAAACTCGGTCTTGGCGATTCGATGATGAATTTTGGAAATTTCGGATTGGGATTGAGTGCCATGTCCGAACTTTTCGGAGGATATCCCGCACCCGGGGGCAGTACCTGTCCCACCTGCGGAATTTCTCTGCAAGAAGTGTCTCGTTCCGGCATGATGGGTTGTGCGGACTGCTACGATACCTTCCGGGACTACCTCCGCAAGTTGCTCCCCCGGATTTCCGGCAACAAAGTTCACACCGGGAAAGTTCCCCACGCTTCGGAACAGAATCAGCCCGACGACGTGGCTTCCCTCAAAGCCAAATTGGCGGAAGCGGTAAAAACCGAAAATTTCGAAGAAGCCACCGTTTTGCGGGATAAAATCCGGGAACTGGAAGCAAAACAGGAGAAAGGGGAAGACCAATGAGCCAGGCAAATGAAAAACGTGTTGATTCCAAAATGGTTATTTCTTCCCGGATCCGCCTTGCCCGAAACCTGAAGAAATATCCGTTTCCCGCCCGCTTGACCGATGCTGCCGCCAAGGAAATGAAAGAAGAATTACACGGTCTTTTGGCGGAATATCCCCAGGAAACCTTTGATTTTCTGGATATGCAAAACGTATCTTCCGTCCAGGCCGGTGCCATGATGGAAGAACATCTGATCTCTCCCGAATTCGCTCGGGAAAACAGCCACTCTGCCTTGATCTTGTCCCGGAGCAAACAATGCAGTATTATGATCAATGAAGAAGATCACCTGCGAATCCAGGCGATGGCTCCCGGGTTCTGTTTGGAAGAATTGTATCAGTCCATCAACCGCCTTGACGATTATATTGACGGAAAAGTGGAATATGCTTTCTCGGAAAAATATGGCTATCTTACCGCCTGCCCCACCAATCTGGGGACGGGAATTCGGGCATCGGTGATGTTGCATCTTCCCGCCCTGACCCGCAGAGGGTTGATGGATCGAGTCATTAACTCGGTCTCCCAGGTGGGAATTACCGTCCGCGGTTTGTACGGGGAAGGAACCCAGGCGGGGGCTTGTCTGTATCAAGTTTCCAATTCCGTTTCTCTTGGCATCAGCGAAGAAGAAACCATCGCATTGATCGGTCGTATCGTTTCCCAGATATGCGATTCGGAAAAAACCGCCCGGGAATATTTGTATTCCGATCTCCGTTCCCAGGACGATTTGTTCCGGGCCTACGGGATTATGAAAGAATGCCGGATGATTTCGTCTGCGGAATTTCGGGCGTTGTATTCCAAGGTCCGTCTCGGTGGGGAACAAGGGTTGATTTCCCTGAATCTGTCCGACTTGGATCGGTTGTTTATTGAATGTCAGCCCTATAATCTGATGCTTACCGGAGAATCCCAATCCGACGGGGAACGGGATCAACGCCGGGCGTCTTTGATTCGTGACCGGCTGAAATAACCTGATTTCACACAACAAGAGGTGAAGGATATAATGTTTAACAATTTCTCTCAAAAAGCCACTATGGCATTAAATTTTGCCTTGCAAGCCGCCCGGGAATTGGGGCATGCTTATATCGGAACCGAACACCTTTTGGTGGGCTTGACGCAAACCGAAGATAGCGTAGCTCAAAAGGCTCTTTCCGACAACGGAATTACCGTAGAGGGGCTGATCAGCCGTATTGCCGAATCGGTAGGTACGGGGGCTCCCTCCAACGTATCCGGACAGGATATGACTCCCCGCATGAAAAAGATCTTGGAACAGTCCTACGGGGAAGCCCGTCAGCTGGGGCATAACATCATCGGTACGGAGCATCTTCTTTTGGCTCTGTTGAAAGAAACCGACTGTAAAGCCGTGGAATTGATTGATTCCGAGGGAGCAGACCCCCGGGAAATTGCCGGTGGGGTTCTGGAACTTTTGGGTATCGTCCCCTCCGAATCCAAGAAAAAAGGAAATGCAAAGAAGACCGGTGGAAAAACGCCGGGCTTGGATCAATACGGCGTGGATCTCACGGAACAGGCACGGGAACGGAAAGTAGATCCGGTGATCGGCAGAAGCGACGAGATTGCAAGGGTCATTCAAGTCTTGTCCCGCCGTACCAAAAATAACCCCTGCCTGATCGGGGAACCCGGGGTGGGGAAAACCGCCATCGCCGAGGGACTTGCCCAGCATATCGTGGACGGAAGTGTCCCGGAAATGTTGAAGGAAAAGAGGGTCGTCACCCTGGATATCGCTTCTATGCTCGCCGGTTCCAAGTATCGCGGAGATTTTGAAGAACGGCTGAAAAACGTCATCGACGAGGTGAAAAAAGCCGGAAACGTCATTCTCTTTATTGACGAACTGCACGTTTTGGTAGGTGCTGGTTCTGCGGAAGGTGCCATGGACGCCGCCAACATTCTCAAACCCTCCCTTGCCCGGGGTGAGATCCAGGTCATTGGGGCAACCACCCTCAACGAATATCACAAGAATATCGAAAAAGACGCGGCTCTCGAACGTCGTTTTCAACCTATTATTGTGGCAGAACCCACCGTGGAAGATGCCATCGAAATTTTGAAAGGGTTGCGGGATAAATACGAAGCTCATCACAAGGTTCGCATCACCGATCAAGCCATCGAGGCTTCGGTTAAGTTGAGCAAACGGTATATTCAGGATCGGTTTTTGCCGGACAAAGCCATCGACCTGATGGACGAAGCCGCTTCCCGAATTCGTATTTCCAACCTTACATCTCCTCCGGATCTGAAAGAAAAAGAAGAAGAAATTGCTCGGCTTTCCGCGGAAAAAGAAGATGCGGTGCAGAACCAAAACTTCGAAGAAGCCGCCCGGATTCGGGACGAAGAAAAGGCAAAGAAAGCGGAGCTGGACGAACTTCGGAAAAAGTGGAGCGAACAGGCAGCCTCCCGGGAACTGACGGTAGGGGCGGAAGAAATTCAGGAAGTCATTTCTCAATCTACCGGCATACCCGTCCGCAAACTTATTGCCGAAGAAGGTCAACGTCTTCTGAATATGGAAGCCATTCTTCATCAACGTGTGGTGGGGCAAGAAGAAGCAGTAATTGCCGTTTCTCGGGCTATTCGCCGCGGTAGAGTTGGATTAAAAGACCCCAAACGTCCCATTGGATCTTTCTTGTTTTTAGGACCTACCGGGGTAGGGAAGACGGAATTGTCCAAAGCCCTGGCAGAAGTGATGTTCGGGGACGAATCTGCCATGATTCGTATTGATATGTCCGAATATATGGAAAAGCATACCGTTTCCCGTCTTATCGGTTCGCCGCCGGGGTACGTTGGGTACGACGAG
>JAZRUJ010000017.1:0-6738 GCA_045652445.1 Eubacteriales bacterium
TTATCAAAAAACATTTGGGTGGTCAAAAAATCGCAGCCCGCGTCCACTTTTTCTTTCAGCCGGCGGATGTCCTCCTGCTGGTTGGCACTTTCCGGGTGAATTTCCGGGTAACAAGCCGCCCCAATGCAAAACCCGTGGGATTTCAGTTCCTGCACCAATTCCACCGCGTACCGATAATCCCACCGGGAACGGTCTTCCTCTTTCCGGTCTTCGGGAATATCCCCCCGCAACGCCATAACGTTTTCGATGCCCGCTCGTTTCATGGCTTCAATCTGCATTCCGACAGACTCCTTGGTAGAAGAAACGCAGGTCAAATGTGCCAGGGTGGGAACCCCGTGGTCTTCTTTGATTTTTTGGGCGATGTCCAGGGTGTATTTGCTCGTTCCTCCCCCCGCACCGTAGGTAACGCTCATAAAAGTCGGCTTCAAGGCGGCGATTTGATGGACGGCTTGTTCCACCGAATCAAAGGAAGCGTCGGTTTTCGGAGGGAAAACTTCAAAGGACAGGGAGGGCGTTCCCCCGTTAAGAATTTTGCAAAGGTTCATGTGAAACTCCGTATGAATACAAAATTATTTTGAGAAAAACGACAGGGTCTGGTCTAACACCGACTGTAAAATGTCGTTGGTTGCCATAAAAAGTCCGTGTTTGCTTTCGGGAATGACCACCAATTCTCCATGGGGAATACGGGATACGTATTTTTCTTGGTACTTTGTGTGAACGTAATCTTCCTGTTCTGCCTGCAAAAGCAACACCGGGGCCTGCACCGTGGCACAGTTGGAACGTTTCAACAGCGTCCGGGTCACCGCTAACGCCTGATACATCCAGCCGTAGGTGGGAGCAGTCATTTGCAGATGCCGGTAATGGATTCGCTTTTGCTGATAGTAATCAAACCGGGACGGGGACAGATCCGCACTATGTTCGTAGGTGGCGTCTTCGTTAAAGTCGGGAAGATCCATCACCCGCTTTTTCCCATTCCCCGCAAGGCACATTCCCAACGCCATCAGTTCCGCAAGCCAGCGGGGAATATTTTTGGTTTTCGGAGCAATCATGGGGGCACTCATCACCGCCCGGCGGAAGGTGACCGGATGCTGGGACAGGTATAATCCCGCCACCGCACCTCCCATGGAATGGCTCACCAAATACAGGGGAAGATTAACGGCATTGGGACGAACGATCTTTTGAATAAACCAATCCATGTCGTCGGCATACTGCTGAAACTTCCCAATATGAATCAGCGAGGGATGTTTCATTTCCCGGTAGGATTTTCCGTGTCCCCGATGGTCGTATACGAACACCGAATAACCTGTTTCCAGGAAATAATAAACCATTTCCCGATATTTTTCCGCCGATTCGGTAAAGCCGTGGCAAAGCACCACCGCCCCCACCGGGTCGGCACAAAGATAATATTCATAATGCAGACGGGTTCCTCGAACAATGGTCAAAAATCCCTTGTTCCGGTACCGTTGCAACAAAGGTTCGACGGTATTTACCATCACTTCGTCAAACCGTTCTTCCGGAAGAACGGAGACGTGGGTCTCTCCCCGATGGGCAGAGGGATATAACTTTGGCATAACTACCCTTTCCAAATTGAAAATACTTAAAAACGGAACGCCGTGTCAAATCAGATCTTCCCAAGGCACTTCCGGAAGAGATCGGAGGGTGACACTGTCGGCGGCGGGAACAATGGCAAGAACGCCGTCTCGACGTAGGCACAAAAGAACCTCCCGGTTCCGTCCCGGGTCGGTGCGGTCGGCGTACCAGACGGTGTCCACCAACATGCCGTCGTCCAATCGTTCCAAGGCGGTGCGGGTCAGACGATAGGCACTGTCCAGGGACAGATCGTTGATGTCTGGGGTCAAAATTCCTTTATCTTCCAAGCCTTTCAGGGCGTTGTCAATAATATTGTGATGTTTTTCTTCCATCATGCGGTCAATGGTGTCGGAGACCGACTCCCAGCCCAATTCGTCCAAATAGTTCCGCAGATACAACGCCAAATCCCCCGTCTTCAAATCGTCGGCAAGGAAGGAATTGTTGGTTCCGATGCCGTCATTTTTCGCCCGGGCGGCATACAAAGCCCGAATCAAATTAAAAACGGCAAATTCATCGGAGGTCAGTTTTACGTCCAACTGGGTAAAGGCACCGAAGTTTGGTTGATAAAATCCGCAGAAATTCTTTTGCAGAAATTTTAACAGCCGAGGATAATCAAAATAGGCTTCAAACACGTGAAGATCCTGATTTTCCAGCCAGGTATACAGATACCAGATGGCACCGATATTGAGAAGATGCAATTCCCCGTCGGCGGCGGAATGTCTGCCCACGATGAGGGTTCTCTCCGGCGTTAAGGCAAAGGCACAAAGCAATTGCTGTTCCTGGGTCAACGCCATGGTGGGGGGGTCTTGGTTCAGCGTCAAAAGGCTGCGAAAAGGCGACGCAGCGTTGGCTTCCCGAGGGGAAGACCGGAGTAGAGTCAATAATTCTTTGGTGGTAAAAATATATTTCATTTCAGCATACCTCCCGGGAAACGGTTTTTGTCTCCCATTCGCCGAGGCGAGGCTTCTTCGGGAAGTCCGGCGGGGGCGGGGAGCGTTTTCCCTGCCATGCGATCCAACAAAAGCAACCGTTCGATGTCACATCCGGGAATCAGTTGTTCCAGGGTCTGGCGGCGTTCCTGTTCGGTGGACGGGTCGGTCTTACGGGTCATGAGGGGGGAAGAGTCATAGATTTTTGCTCCAAAACGGGTAATGTTGGAGGCGGGGCGGAGCAGATTTCCCTCCGGTCCGTTCAAAGACTTCACCAATTCAAACAAAACGATTTCTTTGCGTTTGGTGTCCCATTTTACCAAACTTTGAGCCGGGGTTTCCCCGCTGATCTCCCGGCGGTCGGGGGAAAATTTCTTTTCTTTGAAATCCCACAACCGTTCCACCGTTTCCACCGAACCCACAAAGCCGTAGTGGTTCATGTTCCGGCAGGTGCGAAGGTTTTCCGTCGCCCGTTCCCGAATCCAATCTTCTTCCAAAGCGGCAGTAAGAAGCTCGTTTTTCCGCAGACACAGAAGTTTTCCCTCCCGGTCCAGGATTCGCGTGTCTCCGTCCCGTTTGGATTCTTCCCGCTGTTTTGCCAAAAGATACCGTTTTTTCGCGTCAGGTTCCCGGTCGATGGCGTCCAGTTCTTTTTCCAACATCTGAGGACGGTTTTTCCGGTTCCGTACCGCAGAACGGCGGCGGTAAATGGTAAAATACAATCCCAAAAATCCTCCAAAGGGCAACAGGCATGCCAAGGCGATAATGGCTCCGTTGTCGGGGTTTGGAATTTCTTCGCCGGTCAGCCCCTGTTGTACCTGTTGCAGAGCCACGTAATAAGAACGGTCTCTGCAAATGCAGTCTTCACAGGGAAGCCCGCAATCGTCACAGGTGGTAAACACCGTTTCTTCTACCGTGGAACGGGTCAGGTCGCTTCCGCACCAACAGGTGTGGCAGGTGCAGGACGTATAGTTCCGTCCGCAGCCCAAACAGTCGTAAATCATGTAATCGTCGGTGTCTTGACGGGAATATTCCCGGCCGCAGCCGCACAGTCCGTCGTGGGCTGAGGCAAAGGCAGACACCGTTACCGTTGCCACAAGCAAAAGGGCAAGAAGCGTTCCGAAAATCTTTTTCATGCTTTCACCCCCGTAATCAGGGCAATCAGAAGATAAACTACCGATGCACCCACGGAAATAATCAAAGGTTTTGCCGCTTTATTTTTCGGCATATGTTCAAAGCGGTCTTTGGTGGTGGCAACCCCCATGGCAAACTGTCCCATTACGTAAAAGGGAATCATTACGTTCCACCCCAGGATAAACTGCACCAGGAAAAACAGTACCGAAAAGGGCACCCGGTAGAGCCAATTTTTTCGGCGGGAAGAAAGCATCATATCGTAGAGGGTCACTTCCGCCCCGGTCAACGCCAAGGTCAAAATCAAGTACGCCAGAATGCTGACGCCGTTGGAGTGGGTCAGTACCACGCCGAAAATCAAATAAGGCAAGGCACACAGCAGACCTACGATGGTATAACGGTCAAATTTCATTGTTTTCCCTCCTTATTTCAGCGTAAACGTCCAGGTCATCACCAGGAACAGGAAAAATCCCCACACGACCAAAAGAACGGTGCTTTTGAACAAGTGCTTTTCTCCAAACAGGTCTCGCAACACGTCGACAAGCAGATAGAAAAACCACAAAAGTGCCATGATCCCAAAGGACATGGAAACCGATGCGTGGAAAATCAGTTGGACCAAAAGACCGAAGATCATCAGCCCCGCGGGATACACGCAGGCACCCGCCACGCCGGAAATGATCCGGAAGGGACGGAGCCGTTCTTTTCGGCAAGAAAGGGACAGGGCCAACGTCCCGGCGGCAAAGGCCATGGCGGCGGTTCCTCCCACCAGAAGCCCTACTCCTACAACCGCCCACAGGCGGCCGGCAGAGACCAGCCCTGCAAAATACCAATCCAATCCCAACAGCAGATAAAATCCGCCGAAGAACGCCATGACTCCCGCCAAAAACAGGGGCCACAGTTTTTCCGATACGTTTTCACATAACGTCCCGGGACGTAGGGCGTACCGAAGCCACCGTTTGGAAACTTGACGGAAGGTCCCCCCGGTAAAACGAACTTTTTCGTCCCCCGGTTCTTCCGAAAGGGGTAACGGTTGCCGGGGGTGTTTTGTTTTTCCCTCGGAAAATTCCGGCTCTGCTGCCGGCTCTTGTTCTTTCTCTTTTTTCTTTTTCGGAAGACGAACTTTCGGTTCTTTCGGTGTTTCTTCCATGAGTTTCGTAATTTTTTCCGTCACCGTTGCAGACAGTTCCCGGAAAGAAAATTTGGGTTTTTTCCCGGGTGCAGAATCCAAGATTTCTGCAGATTCTTGATCTTCTAAAAAGTCTTCCTCCGGAGCAAGGTCTTCCGAGCCTCCGATGGTTTCGGAATATTCCGCAATTTCTCCCGGATCGGCGATGGTAAAGTCAAAGGAAGAGATATCAAATTCCTCCGCAAAGTCTCCGGATTCCGGGGTGGAATCCGGCTCTTCCGGAAGTTGCTCCGGCGTTACGTCGGGAGTCAATTCGTCGTCGTAAGGATAATTCGGCATAGGTCTACTCCTCCTTTAATGTATGATCGCGGTCATGGCCGCTTCGTTGGCGCAGGTTCGGTCTCCCCCGTAAGGAACCGATTGTCCCTTGACGGCTTGGGTGGTTTCGTGTCCTTTTCCCAACAGCAATAAAAGGTCCCCGGGGTTACATTGGGAAAGGGCATGGGCGATGGCTTGTTTCCGGTCGTGAATCCGGGTATAGTTGGCATTGTGACGCAGCAGCATCACTTCCGCTTCGTCCATGATGGCGTCGGGATCTTCGTTTGCCGGATCGTCGTCGGTCAACACTACGAAATCTGCCCGCTGTCCCGCCACATGGGACATTTCGGTTCGCCGGTCCAGGGCTTTGTTCCCCGGGCAGCCGTAAACCACCACTTTTTTTGCGTCGGGGTGGAATCGGTCGGCGTAATCAAATACTTTTTCAAAGGAAAGCCCGTTGTGGGCGTAATCTACAATCACGTGAACCCCGTTTAAGGTGAACTGCTCCATTCGTCCCTTGACCGAAGCGGTGGACAGTCCCTGTCGGATTTCCGAAATGCCGATGCCCAAGGTTCGAGCGGCGGCGATGGCACAAAGGGCGTTGGAAACATTAAACTCTCCCGCCATGATCAGGGTCATCGGTTCTTCCTGAAGATCGGTGCCGCTGACGGTAAAGGATAAGCCTTCTTCCGTCAATTCCAGATTCGACGCGTAATAATCCGCCGTAGAATCGGTGAGAGATACGGTCAAAAGTTTCTTACAGGTGGCGGCGGCAATCATCTCCCCGGCGTGTTCGTCGTCCAGGTTGACGATGCCCGTGTCGCACAGTGTCAGCATCTTTTTCTTTGCGGTTTTGTATTCTTCAAAATTCTTATGCTCCGTGGGGGAAATGTGGTCCGGGGAAAGATTCAGATAGATCCCCACCGCAAATTCCACGCCGGAAACTCGGTCGTATTGCAACCCCTGGGAAGAAACTTCCATGACCGCCCCTTTAACGCCGTTGTTGGCAAAGTCATAAAGAAGCCCGTACAATTCCAAGGCTTCCGGGGTGGTTCCGCTTTTTTTCCGGGGCTGTCCGCAGCAAAGAGCCTCGTTGGTGGAAATAATTCCGTACTGTCCCCCGTAGGCTTGGTTAAAAATCGACGCCAACTGATAGGCACAGGAGGTTTTTCCTTTTGTCCCCGTAATCCCTACCAAAGGATATTGACGGTCGGGCTGTCCGTAGAACGCCCGGGCAATCAGGGGCATGGCTTTCCGTACGTCGGAAACCAACAGATGGGGCAAGTCTACGTCGTATTCCACTTCGGAAACGTAGGCACAGATTCCCTGTTTTGCCGCGTCGGAAAGATATTGGGCTTTGAAACGGACGCCTTTGCAGAAAAACAGCATTCCGGGGGCGGCGGTTTTGGAGTCGCACCCGATGGCGGAGGGGATAATTTCCCCCTGCTCTACGGCGTCTTTGGTGAGTAGTCCCGCCTGGGTCAGAAGAGTACGAATTTCGGAAAGATTCATTTTTTTTGATCCTTTTATTTCACGAAAATTTCACCCTTGTCGAAAAGGATGGCTTTTTTTCGAAATAGTTTTGAACGGTGGAAAACTGTGCTTGTTATGGGCTTTTTCCACCCTTTCCACAGAGTTATCCAC
>JAZRUJ010000018.1:0-8038 GCA_045652445.1 Eubacteriales bacterium
GGCGGAAATCAAACTCCGCAATCTGAACCGGGAATATATTCTTAATAAAACCGCAGAAACCGATGCCTTGGCAGCGGAAATCGAAGATTTGGAAGATCTTCTTGCAAAACCCAAGCGGATTCACAAACTGATCATCAAACAACTGCAGGAAATCTCCAAAAAATACGGAAAACCCCGGAAAACACAACTGCTTTATCCCGATGAAATTGAAGAATACAAGGAAGAAGAAAAGGTGGACGACTACGCCGTTACGTTCTTCCTGTCCAAAGCCGGGTATTTTAAAAAGATTACCCCCCTCTCTCTGCGTATGGGCGGGGAGCAGAAGTATAAAGAAGGCGATGAACTTCTCTGTTCTATTGATTCCGGAAATGCCGCAGAACTGCTGATTTTCACCAATCAGCACCAGGTTTACAAATGTAAGGCATCGGAATTCGCAGATTCCAAAGCCAGCGTTTTAGGGGAATTTTTGCCCCAGAGATTGGGGTTTGACGCCAATGAAGTCCCCGTTGCTATGTTTGCTACCCGGGACTATGCCGGTCAATTGGTCTTTTTCTTTGCCAACGGGAAAGGCGTTCGGATTCCCTTGAATGCTTATGAGACCAAACAAAACCGCAAAAAGCTGATCAACGCCTACTCTGACGTTTCTCCTTTAGTCGGTGTTTATCACCTTCGGGAAGATGCGGAATTTTGCCTTTCTTCCTCCAACAATCGGCATCTTTTGATCAATTCTTCCCTGATTCCCGAAAAGGTTACCAAGAACGCTAACGGCGTTACGTTGTTCTCTGTGAAAGCAAAGAATACCGTGGTTTCTGCCGAACCCTATATCCCCGGGACTTTCGTAAAACCCGAAGGATATCGAATTTCTTCTATTCCCGCCGCCGGATTTTTCCTGAAAGACGCGGACAAGAAAAAATAATTTGCAATTAAAAAATCCTGTCTCATCGTGAGACAGGATTTTTTATAGATTTAATATTGCTCTTTTAATTTTTTTTCACCCAAACAGATTGTTTTTACAAGTTGTTTTATTCCCATGGCAATCAAAAGAACGATATATGCCGCCAAGGAAAACGCGGCGATGTAAATAATCAGGCACAGGGGAAAGGGAACGTACTGTTGTACGATGGAATAGACCGGCAGGTGAGGGGGTTCGTAAGGGCTGATAAAAAACATATTAAACGTTTCTTCTCCCGTAAATCCCGTGCGATGTGCAAGTTCGTTTAAAATCATGGCGATAAACACCGCCGAGGAAAAGACGGGGATCGCTTTTAGGATGGTTTTATGTTCGGTTTTAACGTATCCTGTGCCTAGCAAGAAAATCCCCAGGGAAAGCATGGTTCCGTGGCATATCATCGTTTGAATGTTGATTCCCAGCTGTTCGGTAAACACGTCTCCGGGGTAAAACATGACGCACAGTCCTGCAAAGATGGAATAGGTTGCAAGAAAGGAACACAACGCGTTATGTATTTTCCCTTTGGGGAAAAGTCCCGCCAGAAGTCCTGTATACATGGGCATGGAACAGAATTGCCAGGGGAAAGCGTACCATTGAAAATCAACGTCTATTCCGGTTTCCGTGGGGTGAAAGGTATAGTTGATTTGCTTATAAACTTCAAAGATTAAGACGATGGAGGATATGGTTAAAAGAATTGTCCGCACCTGTTTTTCCGTGGGATTTTTCCATTTCAAACAAAGAAAAACGCCCAAAGCAATTGCCAAGGCAAAACACAAAATGTGAAACCATCCGTACAATGCCGGTTTTTCGATGCGATAGTCGAGAATTGTCAGCAGTTTTTCCAAAAATTCCATAAAAACCCCCTTGAACCTTATAAATACATTATACTACTAAAATTCTTACAATTCAAGGGATAAAATCATTAAGAAATTCTTACGAAGAAAACTCCCCTGGATCCAGGGGAGTTTTCTTGTTTTTAATTTTTAGATTCCAACCATGTTTGCAATCTTATAGCGTTCAATGTCAAATTCTCTTGTCATTTCCAAAGCTTCCACCAGATCCAAATCCATAATTTGATTTTTTCTCAAAACAACGACCCGGTTGGATTTTCCGTCTCGAAGAAGATTTGCACAATGAGCACCCATTTCCGTTGCCAAATAGCGGTCGCGAGCGGTGGGAGACCCGCCTCTCTGAATGTGACCAAGCACCGTAGAGCGGGTTTCAAATCCGGAGACTTGTTTTAAAACTCTTGCAAAATCTTCTGCTCCGAAAATTCCCAAATTGGACAAGTATTCATAGTTTTTATTTTGCTTTACGTTTGCGAAAATACCTTCCGAAACTACAATCATAAAGTTGGTTTTTCCGGCATTTTTGCCCCGAATAATTTTTTCTGCCACTTCTTCCATGGTAAAGGGAACTTCAGGAACCAGTGTATAGGTAGCACCTGCGGCAAGTCCTACGTTCACCGCCATATATCCTGCATGGCGACCCATGACTTCAATTACCGAGCATCTGTGATGAGAAGATGCGGTGTCCCGCAGTTTGTCGGCAGCTTCCATGGCAACGTTAACCGCCGAATCAAAACCGATGGTGTAATCGGTACAGGCAATATCATTATCAATGGTTCCGGGCATTGCAACGGTGGGGATGCCGTGGAGAGTCATATCTCTTGCACCGCGGAAGGAACCGTCGCCGCCAATGACAACCAACCCTTCAATACCGAAGTCTTTACAGGTTTGAACTGCTTTCAAAACGCCTTCTTCGGTCTTGAATTCCAAACACCGAGCAGTTTTTAAGAAAGTACCGCCTCGGTCGAGAATATTGGAAACGGAGCGAAGTTGCATTTCTTCAATATCTCCGTCAATTAAGCCTTGATAACCGTTGCGAATTGCCATAACGGTCATTCCGTTTGCAATCGCTGTACGGGTGACGGCACGGATAGCATTGTTCATGCCCTGACTGTCGCCGCCGCTGGTCAAAATACCGATTCTTTTCATGGTAGATTCCTCTTTTATTTCAAATTTGTATCGTTTACTGAATTTTTTCCAGGATTTCGTAGCTGCCTTTCAAGAAGGACTCCAATTCATCTGCGGTAAATTGCCGCTGGTTGAGTACCGCCAGTAGATATAATTGCTTTGCCAGAGCTTTTGCAGTTTCGGAGTCTTTCTCTCGGATAATTTTTTGAACAATGGCATTTTCTTTGTTCAGCACGAGAATTTCTTCTAGGGGTAGATGGAAATCTTTCATGCCGTAGAGCTGTGCCATTTCGTTCATTCTGCGGGATTGTTCCGTGATGTTGAGAATTGCGGGAATGGAAGTGTCTTTCAATTCCGTTTCCTTGACTTTCAATTCTTTTTTGCCGGACGCTTCCGCAAACAGTTCTGTCAGGGGAGAGGTGTCGGATTCCTCCGATCCATCTTTGGAAATTTCGTCGGTTACCGCGTCAATCCGTTGGAACTGCACGTTTTGTTCGTTCAGTTCGATGATGTTGATGAACTGCCCGTCAATGAGTTGATCCAGGAGAATTACGGGAATTCCCTGATCTTTGTACAGTTTCACGTATACCGATTGTTGCGTCAGGTCTGTGGCATAATATATTTTACCTTCCACAGCTCCGTCCAGTTTTTTATATTCATTCAAGGTCACAAACTTTCCGTCCGTGGTCTTGAACAGAACGATTTCTTTCATGCGGTCGTAAAACTTTTTGTCCTTGATGCAACCGTATTCCACAAAGATCTTAATATCGTCCCAAAAAGACTGATATTTTTCAGGATCCGTGTTGTGAAGTCCTGCCAATTTGTCGCAAACTTTCTTTACGATGTGGGCGGAAATCTTCTTCACGTAATCGCTGTCTTGCAAATAAGACCGAGAGACGTTGAGGGGTAATTCCGGACAGTCCAGAACCCCTTTCAGCATCAAAAGATATTCGGGAAGAACTTCTTTGATGTTGTCGGAAACAAAAACTCGGTTGTAGAACAGTTTTACTTCACCTTCCAGGCTGCGGTATTCGTTGCCCAGTCGGGGAAAGTACAGGATTCCTTTGAAATTCAAAGGATAATCAGCGTTGATGTGAATGTGGAACAGGGGGTCTTGGTTGTCCCAAAACACTTTATGATAAAAGGTGTCGTATTCTTCGTCAGTACATTCGTTGGGCATTTTCTGCCACAAGGGTTCCACGTCGTTGACCGGCTTTTCTTCCGGTGTTTCGTTGTCCTTTTTTGCTTCGGCACAGGCATCGGTGAAGTATACGGGGAAAGATAAGAATCCGCAGTATTTGGTTAAAATACCTTTCAATTTATCCGCGTCTAAAAACTCCGTTTCTTCGTCTGTAACGTGCAGGGTAATTTTGGTCCCTCTGCCTTCCCTGGAAGATTCGGACATCTCAAACTCGCCGTCTTCATTGCAGACCCAATGAACCGCGGGGGCTCCGGTGTAGGATTTTGTATCAAGTTCCACCGTATTTGCCACCATGAAGGCAGAATAGAATCCCAATCCAAAGTGACCGATAATTCCGTCCGCAGAGGCGTTTTCGTACTTTTGAATAAAATCCAAAGCCCCGGACAGGGCAATTTGGTTGATGTATTGCTTTACTTCATCTTCGGTCATGCCGATCCCGTTGTCTTCTACGGTGATGATTTTCTCGTCTTTGTTTACCGTCACGTCAATGCGGTATGCACCGGTAATCCCGGTTGCTTGTCCTACCGCAACCAGATGCTTTAATTTTGTTTCTGCATCGGCTGCGTTGGAAACGATTTCCCGAAGAAAAATTTCTTTATCGGAATAAAGCCAACGTTTTATGATAGGGAAAATATGCTCGGTTTGAACCGAAATTCCACCCTTTTCAGCCATAACGGGGTTCTCCTTGTTCTTTGTTGTAATTATTATAATTTACATACAAACTACATTATATACCAATTTTTTTCCTTTGTCAAGTGCAAAATGTGAAAGAATGAAGGTTTTTGATAATTTTAGAAAAAGGAATGCTTTTGGAGGTCTGTCCTTAATGTTGCGGATAAAATGGAAAAAAGAAACAAAAAAACAAATCGCCGTTAGAGATAAACGGCGACTTATATTTCTTTTTTTGCACTTAAATACGGTCGATCGTATGCTTTTTAAACAGTTTGTTCCAACCTTTAATAACCAACTTTTCCAGCCACGTTCTCCACAGGAAAAAAGCAATCAACGCACTGATGGTTCCCAGAACGGTTCCGGCAATAATGTCGGTGGGGAAATGGACGTAAACGTACAATCTGGAAAAAGCAATCAAAGCCGCTAAAATCAAGGCGGGAATGCCGATTTTGCGATCATACAAAACAATGGCTACCGCCGATGCAAAAGAGGATCCTGTATGCCCCGAAGGGAAGGAATATTGGCTGGGACGGGAAACGAGAAGGCTATCGCCGTCCAGCAATGCACCCGGGGTGTCAAAGGGTCGGGGGCGTTCTACAATTTTTTTAAGAATTTCGTTTCCTAAAATTGTTGTAATGATCAATCCCAACGCCATGGTGATTCCGATTTTCCGAGTCTTCTTAAAACACAAAAGCAACAACGCCAGGGCAATCCAAATAATCCCTTCGTCTCCCAGATGGGTAATAAAGGTGAAAATTTTGTCCAGCCAGGGGGTGTGCCAGGTTTGAATCCAGTTATCTACCCCCAAATCCCAGGCGGTCAGCCAATCGGGAAAGGGAATGGCAAGTACGTTAAACATTTCAGCTCCTCCTTATACGTTGGCAAGTGCCAATACGATTTGTTTCATCAAAGAGCCCTGTGTGGGGCGGTACCGATGTTCCTCATCGGGAATTTCTTCCCCCGTTGAAATATTGCGGTCAACAATTAAAAACGCCGCCGCCTCAGATCCGAATTTTTGTGCCTGGAAAAGCAACGCTGCCGTAGCGGTGTCTGCGGCAAGAATCCCTTGTTCTTCCAGTGCTTCTCTTTCGATTTGTTCCGTAATTCTTCGGTCGGAAGTCAAGACTTTCCCTTGGTGGAGTTTTGCTCCGTTTTTTCGGGTGATGGGTAACGAGTCTCGCTTTTGGAAATCTTCTAAAATTCGTTGTGTTAAAGGAAGATTCGGCTCTGCCGTTTTTTCCGAGATCCCAAGCAGTTCCGGATAATTGGAGTCGGTTATTGCTTTTGTTACAAGAACAAAATCTCTGGGACAGACTAGGGGAGACATTCCATCGCAGGGACCGATATAAATTACCGACTCTACGCTGTATGCCCCAAATAATTCTTCGGCAAGAATCCCCATCTGACCCATGCCGATTCCTGCGGCAATTACGGTTACGGGTTTCTCCATATACGTTCCCGTGTAACCGGAAAAATTCCGCTGGTCATTAAATTTTTGATACTGAAGCAGATATTTTTCCGCAACGTAGGTGCAGGTCATCGGATCGCTTACCAAAACCACCCGTTTTGCAACCTGATCTTGAGAGATGCCCAAAGAAAGATTTTGTTTTTTCATAACGGTATACCTCGTCCTGTTTTGGAATATGCTGAAAATGGACAAAGCCTCCAAAACAATTATATTATACCATCGCCGGGGCGTGTTGTCAATATTTTCTTCTTTGATTTTACCGATTTTTCTTCTTTGACACAAAAAATACGGAATTTTGCTCTTTACAGATCAAAAAAAATATGCTATAATAGTAAAATAGAAAATAATGTCGCTTTCGGGCGAAGTTTAAAAGATGGAAAGGATGAACACGCATGTATACTTTGGGCTTTATCGGTGCCGGTCATATGGGCTCGGCTCTGATGGAAGGACTCATTTCCGGGAACGTGGTTTCTCCCGCCGCAATCTGTGCATACGATCCCGATGAAACAGTTCGCACTTCCCTGGCAGTCAAAGGTGTTACCGTTCTCGATGGAGAAGCCGATGTTGTAGCTTCTTCCAAAATCGTCATTTTGGCGGTGCGTCCCTCGGACGTTAAGATTGTTATGGAAAAAATCCGCGATGCGGTATCTGTGAATAACGTTATCGTCAATCTTGCGGCAGGTGTTACTATTTCCGCCGCAAAGAAATATTTGGGAAAAGGCTGCAAATTGGTTCGTGCTATTCCCAACGTTGCTTGCGAATTTGGTAAGGGCATTACTGCAATGGCGTATGAAATGCCCATTACTTATCAGGAATTGGAAACCGTAAAGGCGTTGTTTGAATCTCTTGGGATTCTCCGGGTTGTGGAAGAAAAGAATCTTAACGATTATATTGCCGCTGCGGGCTCTGCTTCTGCATATTTTTATTATATGGTCAAAGCAATCGTCGAAGGTGCTGTGGCACAAGGTATTGATGCTGAAACTGCAGAACTGATGGCGAATCAGGTTTTGATCGGGGCTGCCAAAACAATGGAAACCACTAAAAAACCCGCCGGGGAACTGTTGGCATCCGTTGCTACCCCCAAAGGGACGACTGCCGAAGCGATCAATGTGATGGAAAAGAGCGGTTTTTCTCAAATTATGGCAGATGCTATGTTGGCTTGCACCAAACGTGCCAACGATATGGATATCATCAATCAGCCCTAACAGGAATGTGACTCTTTTGTGGGAAAAATCATGTTTTTTCCATGGGAACGCAAAACAAAGTACCAAAAATGGTATATTGATTTTTTCTTTTGGTTGTTTTAACTAAAAATTGACCACGAATTTTGGCTAATTTGCCACTATGAAAAAATCATATTTTATGGTATTATGTAATAAGAAAATTTTGCAATTAAAAATCTGGAGGTATATAAACAGTGGCAGGCTTAACATTAAAAGGAATTGGTAAGGTTTATGCCGGCGGGGTCCGTGCCGTTACCGATGTCAACCTCAAAATTAAAGATAAAGAATTTATCATTCTCGTTGGACCTTCCGGTTGCGGTAAGTCCACGACTCTTCGTATGATCGCCGGTCTGGAAGAAATCACCGAAGGTGAACTTCGCATTGATGAACGTCTGGTTAATGACGTTGCTCCCAAGGATCGCGATATTGCAATGGTGTTCCAGAACTATGCTCTGTACCCCCACATGACTGTATACGAAAACATGGCTTTCGGTCTGAAGCTCCGCAAGGTTTCCAAAGAAGAAATCAAGCGTCGCGTCGACGAAGCTG
>JAZRUJ010000019.1:0-10300 GCA_045652445.1 Eubacteriales bacterium
GAATAGTCGGTGTCTATGACGAAGAGGTTCCACCCGTTCCCATTCCGAACACGGTAGTTAAGCTCTTAGGTGCTGAAAATACTTGGCTGGCGACGGCCCGGGAAAATAGGGCGATGCCGACATTCTCTTTTTTTATGCCCAAAATTAAAGAGAAATGAAAAGAGACGATCGAAAGATCGTCTCTTTTCATTTTAATATCAAGCTTTTTATGAAACAGAATCAATATTTAAACTATAACCGAGAACCTCTCCGATAGAAAAAATTTTGCCTTTAATGGTTACTTGATCGCCAACAGATTTTTCAAGAAGGAAGTTTTTTTGGTCGGTGTTTTTGATATAACACATTACTGTATCAAAATTCCATGCATCTGCATTAATAGGTTCGACTGTGATATAGGCACCATCACTATCAAAGCTTGCAATTTTGCCGGTAAATTCCACATAGGCATTTTGATATTTTGCTTCTGCCCGCAGGGCATTGTTTTTTAAATCATCAATCATAGATTGTAAATCAACTTCTTGATACTGAGTATTTGATTCGTTGTTTGAGGATTCATTGTTATTGTTTGTATCTGTTTTCAAGGTTTCCACTTGTGTTCCATTGGTGTTGCCTTGCTCGTTTGATTCAAGAGGTTCGCTTGACGATGCAGAGCCTACAATAATAATTCCCACTACAGCAATAATTACCCAAAACCACCATCTTTTAAAAATACTCTTCTTTTTTGTTTTTACAGCTTCTTCCATGTTTTTAATTCCTTTCAAAAAATGTAAAAATGGTGGAGCTTACACTTCTTATGGTTTTTCCTCCTTTCAAATTTACCATAAAAAAGTGCGGCCCCAATAAGGGTCGCACTGAAAAGTGTACTTCCCTCATTGTTGCCACACAATCGATCATCCTACACATGGTACGACGAAAAGAGAGAAAACACTTTTTAACAAGTATTTTCCCATGTGTAGGCTAATTATTCGATTATGTGGCAGTTACATTATAACATGGAAATCAAAACTTGTCAATATTTGTCGAAGATTGTCGGTGATGTTTTTCTCTGGGGCTTGTTTCGTAAAAAATCTTCTTTCGGACAAATAATCGGGGAGGTTTTTTCGTATACTGAAATTATAATGGAGGTTTTTGGGTATGCTGAAAAACGTGAAGCGATGGATTTGGGGATTTTTGTTTGTTGGGGTTTTGGGGGTGTTGTTTCATTTTGCCTATGACTTTCTGGGGCAAAATCGGATTGCCGGGCTGTTCTTTCCCATCAACGAAAGCATTTGGGAGCATTTGAAGTTGTTGTATTTTCCGGTGGCATTGTGGTGGATTGTCGAGGGACTTGTGGGCGGCAAAAAAGAGCGGTTTTTTGCCCCTCGGGTATGGGCGTTGAGTTTGGCGTTGTTGTTTATCCCCGTGGCTCATTACACTTATAGCGGCATTGTGGGGCAACGGTATTCCTGGGTGGATATCGGCCTGTTTTTTGTGGCGGATTTGTTGTATTTTATTTTAGTCGACCGGTTTTCTTCCAAAGAAAAAGAAGAAAGCGAGGGAGAGAATTTACTGGCAATTATTGTATTTTTAATTTGGATGTTTGCTTTTTTTCTGTTTACTTTTTTCCCCCCGGCGTTAGCGTTTTTTCAGGAACCGTAAATAAAAGAACTGCTCTTTTTCAAGAGCAGTTCTTGTTTATTTTATTTCCAATTCTGTGCCGTTGTTTACCGCAAAGGCAAAGCCGTAATATCCGTTTTCGTCCACATAAACTTGGTACTCGGGGGTGAAACGTTCTCCGTTGGCGGTGATTTTGGGAAATTGATACCGGTCGTATCCCTCGATGCAGACAATGACGGTTTCTTCCATGCCCAGAGCGGTAACGGTTTTCGTTGTGTTGTCTTGGGTCTGTATGAGGCGGAAGTTTCCTTGTTCCCGCAAGGTTTTTAAGGTAGCTTCGGTTTCTGTACCGTCGTCCCGCTGAATGATACGGGCGGTCAAGACGTCGCCCCGGATAAATTCGCCGTCGTTCAGGTCAAAGGAAAGAATCAGTTTGTTTGGTTCTCCCTCCCGAATTTCCTCGTAACGCAAGGAGAGGTGGGCGGTTTCGGGGGTGCCTTTTTGGGTCATTTGCCCGTCGGTAATCAAAAATCCGGAGGCAGAGCCGTCGGACAGAAGTCCCAAGTAGGGGGTGGAGCCGAGATAAAGAACCGATTCGCTTCCGGCGGTGGAATAAACGGGTTGATTTTCGCTGTTTAAATAATAATATTCTTCAAATCCATATTCGGTTTCAAAGGAAAAGAGGGGTAAGGTGGAAAGCCCGTCGGCTACGGATTTTTCGGTTAAGAAGCGGTATTCCACGTCGTACAAAGTGCTTTTGCCGTCTTTGAGCCGGGTTGCGGTCAAAGAAACTTCATAAGACCCGTCGGGGGCGGCGTAGCAGGTGGTGTTTTGGGTGTAAAGCCCATAGAATACCGATTGGGAGCGAGATTGTTCTATCAACCCTTCTTCGGCAAAAAAGGTGGGGAGTTGAATGGATTCTTTCGTCGATTGCTTTTTCAAAGTTACCGTTATCTCTCCGTCTTTTGCATACAACGGAAAGGTGGTTCCGGCAAAAATGGGGAGTTGATTGCCCTTTTTATCGTAGATGCACCATGCGTCGTTGGTTTCCGATTCCAAATAGACATAAACGGGTCGGTCGGTCTTCTTTAATTTGATTAAAAAGGAATCGGTGGAGGGAGAAATTCGGTACATGCCCCCCTTGGGGTCGTACCCCAGATAGGCACAGCCGTCCAAGACAAACTGTTCTTCCGAAAGCGGTTCCCGTTCTTGACGGGCGATTTGTTCCAATTCTTCGGTGGAATCGGTGTAGTTCAAATAAATTCGCAAGGTAACCGACAAGGTAGATGTGTCCCAATCCAAAAGGATGTTGGTCATGCCGTTTTCCGTTTCGGTTCTAAGGGTTCCCCCGGCGGGACGGACGATGCCGAACACGGAGCCGTCAATCAGTTTCACCGCAATCGCGTCGTCCAGAGACAGAACTTCCGTGCATTTTGCGGAGGGAATGGAAAACACCGTGGAAAGGGCGGTGTAAGAAATTTCGTTGGGTTTTAGCGTTTGGGTAAAGTAGATGCGGTCGGAATAGACCGTCCACAGAGAGTCAAAAACGCCTTCGTCAACGGCGTCGTTTAAGGTCAAAATAGCGATTCGGGAAAGTTCCACCGTACCGGACTCTCCCTCGGGAAGACGGAACAGGAGGGTTTGTAAGACGCCTTTCCACAAAAGATTGTCAATGGGGGCGATGAGGGTGACAAATTCGCTGCCCTTTGCACCGGTTAAGTCCAACGTTCCCAGGAGCGTATCTTCCGTCAGGGGGACGGAATCGGTGGAAAAATAGCATTTCAGCCCGGAAATTTGTTCGGTTCGCAAGGTTAGAGACAAATAATAATGGTCGGCAGATTGCAATTCTACCCCCAGGTATCTGGCACCGAATTGAGACCGAACTTTCCCGGGAGAGGTGATGCTCAAGCCCTGTTCGGTTTTTTCCGCAGTTACGTCGTTTTTCAGGACGGAAAAGGCATTTTGCTGTGCTTTGTCGGTTAAGTCAAATTCTTTCAATACCGCGGCGTTGGAAAGCGTTTGGGGACTGCGGACACCTCCACCGGTACAGAAGTGGCTGACGCCGTAATTCCCTTGAGCCGTTTCTTCCCTGCCGCCCGTGACGGTGCCGAATTGTCCGTCGGAACGGGTGAGGGTGGTAATGACGGTGTTTTGCAGAATCGTTTCTCCCGTTTGCAAAGAAACCAGCGATTCTAACCCCTCGGAATTTTGTCCGAAATTCAGTTGTGCCGTCTGATTTTTCAGGGAGTGTTCGCCCTCCGTTTCGGTAATATCCACCCCGCCCCACGCCTGGGTGGCGTAGGCAATTGTATGGGAATATTTTGTTTTCTTTCCGTTGAGAACGGTTTCTTGATTTTTGCCACAGGCACAAAGAGAAAAGGCAAGGGCAAGAAGGAGACCCAAAGCCGGGAGACGTCGTTTCATAGAAAATCCTTTCCGATGTTTTGTGTGTTTCTTCTATTATAATATAAATTTCACTATCTGTCAATGTGTAAACCGTGGCAAAAGGGGGAAATGCAGGGAAAGAAAGAAATGAACTTTTTGTAAACAATTAAAAAAAATTACACTTTCTCTTGCAATTCCTTATTTTTTATGGTATAATAACTGTTGCTTGATTCAGACGGTCCTCTGCCCTCAGCACGAACGTCTTACTTATCTTGACTAATTCAGGAGGTACTGAGAGATGAACAACGCTATTCTTGACGCTTTCACCAAAGACCAACTGCGGGAAGAACCTTTCAAGTTTGAAATCGGTTCCACCGTTCGCGTCCACGTGAAGATCAAAGAAGGATCCAGAGAACGTATCCAGGTTTTCGAAGGCACCGTAATTGCCAAGAAACATGGTGGCGTTTCTGAAACCGTAACCGTCCGCCGCGTATCCTACGGCGTCGGTGTGGAAAGAACTTTCCCCGTCAACTCCCCCAACATTGCAAACGTTGAAGTAGTTCGTCGCGGTAAGGTTCGTCGTGCGAAGCTTTACTACCTGCGTAGCAGAACCGGTAAGGCCGCTAAGGTTAAGGAACTTCTGTAAGTTTCTTCCTTTTTCATCGAACAGGAGAGAAGCAGTTCGTAGGAAATCGATGTTTTCTATGAACTGCCTTTTTCTTATCATTGAATTTTATCTTGTAAAATACAGAAAGGAACGACGGCGATGAACGAAGAATATAAGCCTTTGAATGACGATCAAACTCCCCAAGGGGAGTCGGAGATTTCGCCTTTGATTCCCGGAACGGAAATTATCGGCCGTCGTGCTAGAAAAATGGCAATGATGGCGGAAGAAGCGGAAGAGCAGATTCCTTTGTGGGATCCCGCACAAATGCCGGTTTTTTCGGAAAATTCTCCGGAAGAACAAAAAGAACAGGAAGAACAATCCCCTGTGCATCAAGCGGCTTTTGAGCATCCGGAGGAAGAAGAACCCCAATCTTCCCGTTTCTCTAAAAAGTCCAAGGCTGCAGGGAAAAAGGCGTCTGCCGTTTCTCCTTTTGTGGAATTGATGGAAATTGTAGTGGGTGCATTGGTTGCGGCAATCTTGGTTTTGACCCTGATCTGTCGGACAGGTGTGGTGGACGGTTCTTCCATGGTTCCCACCATGTATCACGGGGATCGTTACGTTATTTCCGACCTGTTTTATACCCCCAAGCAGGGCGATATTGTGGTTTTCCGTCCGGACATCGGAGGGGAAGAAGAGCTTTGGATCAAACGGGTAATTGCCGTAGAAGGGCAGACGGTTTATATTGATCCCGAAACCTACCGAGTGTATGTGGATGGTGAAATGTTGGACGAGCCTTATTTGAAAGGCATGGGAACCATTCCCCATACCACCCAAAATCCCATTACGGTGCCGGAAGGCTGCATTTACGTTTTGGGGGATAACCGATCCATTTCTCATGACAGCCGGTATGAAGATTTGGGTTGTGTGGAAATCGGGCAACTGGCAGGACGGGTGATTTTACGGTTCTGGCCGGTAAAGGATTTTGATTTTTATCTCTGATAAAGGAGGCGTGAACGATGGATATTAACTGGTACCCCGGGCATATGGCGAAAACTCGTCGGGTCATTCTTGATACCATGAAAAACGTGGACATCGTCATCGAATTGGTGGACGCCCGGATCCCCACCGCCTCAAAAAATCCCGACATTTCCGAAATGATCGGGAGTAAAGCAAAAATTTTGATTTTAAACAAAAGCGATCTTGCGGACCCTGTCCAGAACAAGAAGTGGGCAGAGTATTATCGCAGTTTGGGTTATACCGTTTTGTTAGGCAATAGCCGAAGCAAAGATGACCGAAAGCCGGTTTTAAACGCCATTCGTCAAGCTTACCGGGAAAAGGCAGAGCGGGATAAAAAACGGGGTATTGTTGCCCGGACGGCTCGGGTTATGATCTTGGGGATCCCCAACGTGGGAAAATCCACCTTTATCAATAATCTCTGCGGAGCCCGCCGTGCGGAAGCGCAAGACCGTCCCGGGGTTACCCAGAAAAAACAATGGGTTCCCCTGGCGGAGGGGATTGACCTGCTGGACACTCCCGGTATTTTGTGGCCCAAGTTGGAAAATCAGTCCGATGCGGCACTTCTTGCCATCACCGGTGCCATCAAAGACACCATTTTGGATCTGGAAGGGTTATCGTTGATTTTGATTGCCATGTTGGCGAAATATTATCCCGACGAATTGAAAGCCCGTTACAAACTCACCGAATTAGAAGGCAAGGCTTACGATTTGTTCCTGCAGATCGGTCGGAAACGGGGCTTTGTGGTCAGCGGCGGCGAAGTGGACGAAGAACGCACCGCCATCACCCTGTTGGACGAATTCCGGGGAGCGAAAATCGGAAAAATTACCCTGGAACGACCGGAAGATAAGATCGAAAATACTGCCGAGGAGCCGGAAGCATGATTTGGGATTATGAACTTCCTTTTCGGGAACAGAACCCCGGACTCTGCGGCATCGACGAAGCGGGGCGAGGTCCCCTGTGCGGACCGGTGGTTGCCGGAGCGGTGATTTTGCCCAATGGCTTTGACGTATCCGCCCTCAACGATTCCAAGAAACTGTCCGAAGCAAAGCGGGAAGCGTTATACGAAACGATTATCTCCTCCTGTGATTGGGGCGTTGGAATCGCTACCCCCGAAGAAATTGACGCATATAATATTCTCAATGCCACTTACCTTGCCATGTGCCGGGCGGTGGAGGAATTGAAGAATGCTCCGTCTTTCGCCTTGGTGGATGGAAACCGGATCCCCAAAGGATTGACCGTTCCCGCCCTCGCCGTGGTGAAAGGGGACGCCAAATGCCCCTCCATTTCCGCCGCGTCGGTGGTTGCCAAAGTAACCCGAGACCGTATGATGAAAGAATTGGCACTGCAATACCCTCAATACGAACTGGAAAAGCACAAGGGATATCCCACCAAAGAACATTACCGCAAGATTTTAGAGCATGGGATAGCTCCCATCTATCGAAAGTCCTTTTTGAAAAATCTCGACAGTCATCGGGAGGATTGACATGAAATCCTTTGGCGAACGCATTTTTGAGGCTCGGCAAGCGCAGGGCTGGTCTTTGCGGGAGGCGGCGGCAAACATCGGTATTTCTCATACCTATCTTTCTGCCATTGAAAAAGAGTACGACCCTCGCACCGGAAACCCGGTGACCCCTTCCCCTGACAGCCTCTTGAAAATTTGCAACGCCTACCATCTTCCTTATCAGGAAGCGGCGGTGTTTACCTCGGTCAACGAAGGGGACGTGCGAAAATTTCTCATTCAGCAGTTAAAAATGTTGCGAAAAACCGATTCAAAAACCTATCGCTCCATTCTTTCCGAAGCGGAAAAAGATTAAAAAATATCAAAAAAATAAGGGTGTCAGTTGAACTGACACCCTTTCATTTTTTCTTAAGCGGATTTTCGTTTCAGCAGCCATGCCGTGGCGGAACCAAGAACCGCCAACAACATCAGTCCGAACATTACGCTAACGCTTCCATCGGAAGTGGAGGGGTTTTGTTCCGGATTGGGTTGAGAGGGGGTTGCGGTATTGGAGGTATCCGTTCCCGTATCGGTGGTCTGGCTGCCTTCGGCGGCTCCGGAATTGACCGTATTGTCCGTGTTATCGGGATTGACGCTCCGTTTTTCTGCCAAGGTGTAAATACTGAAGTGGTTGGTTTCAAACACTGCCCAGCCGTCGTTTGTGGGGGTGACGTCGTACGTTTCAATCTGTTGGTTTTCGTTTACGTAATAAACCTCCAGATTTTCCACGTCTTCCCATTGAGAAGACAAGGGAATGCGGACTTCAAACTTTCCGTTTTCCAAGGAGGTAACGTATTCATCCAAGGATTGGGAGTGAAGTTTAATATCAAAGGTTTCGTTTTTCTCAACGTTCAGAAGTTCTATGATTTCTTCGTATTCTGTACCCTCGGTCAGTTTTTCCACCTGAATCATGGTATCAAGAGGCAGAGAAGTATCATTCGCGGATACAGTAATATTGGTTGATGCATCTGCAGTTTTACAAATAGGCGAGACCATATTGTCGCTATCGGCTTTAATAAACAGATAATGGGTTACGCCGTTGATGACCACTTGGAAGCAATCGTCGTTTACGGTAATGCCTTCAATCCCGGATTCCAATTCTAAGTCTCGGTCATCGACAGCGTTCCAATAGGAAGACTGTTTCCATTCGTCGTAGGTCATGTCAGGATTTTCTTGTTCCCATTCCCACGAGAAATATTTATAGGTCCAACGGTAATAGCATTCTTCTGCGGTATCTGCATAAGATACCACAACGCCGTTGTTTTCTCCCAAATACTCGTCAATGCGGGCTTGTGCGGCGGCAATCAAATCCTGGCGGGTGTTTGGCGTGTTATCGGGAACGTAAAGGATATGTTGTGCTTTGACTCCGATATCTTTTATTCCGTAAACTGTTCCATTGTGGGTGAAACTACCGGGACCGAAATATTCCGTGTAGTAGGGAGTATCCCAGCCCATTCTTGGGTCGAGGCTGAAGTTCCGATAATTTACAAATTCTCGGAACTCCCCAGAATATTGCATCAAACTTCCCGTGTATTCCCGTTCTTCGGACATGGTAGACCAATAATTGATTAGTTCCATATCTTTTACGGTGAAGTAATAGCCCATTCCCAAGGGATTGTCCGGGATATTTTCAATGATTCCCTTGACAATTTCGCGGATGGCGGGGTTGTATTGGAAAGAGAAGTGTACCTTGTGGGTTTCCAAGATTTCGCCGGATTCCGGATTGCAAAGAGAAACGTAGACTGAATGATCGGTTTCGTCCAAGGTAGAGGTGTAAAAATACAATTCCGGATCAATCATGCCCAAGGATTCGAACAGAGGATCCAGGGTTTCGCCTTCTTCGGGCTGGTAATAGTTAAGGGCAAATTTTCCGTCTTCGTCTAAAAAGCTCTGGAATTTGTCGCTGTATTCCGGTGCAATTTCAAGTACTGTATACAAATCCCATTCCCGAATGGCTTCGTAATACTCTGCCAGATAGGCCGAGGGGTCTACGTTAAAGGATCCCCCCTGAATGGTTACGTTTTCAATGTCACCGGAAACGATATCTCCTAAGAATGAAAACATATCGTTTTGACAGGAGAAATATCCGCCGTTGATAGTGACGGTAGGTGTTATCCCGTTGTTTTCGGTTTCAATAACAATTACACTTTCAGGGTAGATGATGTTTTGGGATTCCCCGGCGTATCTTGTGTAGAATTGTCCACCGTTAATGGTCAAAGACGTTTCTTTCCCTTCCACGCCTACGACTTTGAATAGACCGTTTCCACCGTTATAACCCAAGAATGCCCCGTTGGATCCCATCCCGTCAATAGTCAGCGATGCCCCTTTTACGGTGAACAGTGAGTCGGGTTCCCCCAACATAATTTCAATAACGTTGTTGTTCAAATCCAAAACCGTGTCTTTTTCCACAAGGAAGGGTTCGGCAATTCCGGTGTTGACATCTCCCACCAAAAAGTTTGCCGTAATCTTGATATTGCCTCCGTTGACAAGGGCTGCCCGCAGTTCCGCTTCGGAAGAAACTTCTGTTGCTGTGGGTTGTGCAAAGGACAAAATTCCTGCAACTACGAATACTGTGAACAACGCAACCAAGCCTAGGCACAGTTTCAACGCAAATTGTTTTTTCATAAGATCATCTCCTGTGGAGTATTTCTTAACTTTATTATAGCATATATTGAATTGGGAGTGTGTGTGGTTTGTGAACAATTTGTGAAAAAAATTAAAAACTTTGCAAAGTCCGGCGGAATAATTCCGCCGGATTTCTGCTATTTCTTTTAAAATAATTCTGTGGAAAGGTATCGGTCTCCGGTATCGGGAAGAAGTACCACAATCGTTTTTCCCTCGTTTTCCGGACGCTGTGCCACCTGAATGGCGGCGTGAAGGGCGGCGCCGGAAGAAATGCCCACCAGGATTCCTTCCCGTTTACCCAACAGTCGGGCGGCGTCAAAGGCTTCTTTTGTGGTAACGGGGCAAATTTCATCGTAAATGGCGGTGTTTAACACTTCGGGAACAAATCCCGCACCAATTCCCTGCAATCCGTGAGGACCGGCATTTTTGCCTGATAACACAGCAGAATCTGCCGGTTCCACCGCAACCACCCGGAGGGCGGGGTTTTTCTCTTTTAAATAGGCTCCCACGCCGGAAATTGTTCCTCCTGTGCCGACCCCGGAAACAAACCAATCCAGGTTTCCTTCCGTATC
>JAZRUJ010000020.1:0-4399 GCA_045652445.1 Eubacteriales bacterium
CATTCCGCCGCCGTGTACGTTGGGGCAGGAAACGTTCACTTCCAACCAACCGACTTGGTCGCATTGATCCAATTTTTCGCAGGTGGCAGCGTAGTCGGGGACAGAAAAGCCGCTGACGTTTGCCATAACCGGCTTATGGAAACATTTTGCAAGTTTGGGTAATTCTTCGGAAATTACCTTATCCACACCGGGGTTTTGCAGTCCAACGGCGTTGATCATGCCGGCAGTACATTCTGCAATCCGGGGAGTGGGGTTTCCGAACCGAGGTTCCAAGGTCGTTCCCTTGAAGGAAAACGTACCCAACAGATTAATATCGTACAGTTCGGCAAATTCATAGCCGAATCCAAAGGTTCCGCTGGCGGGAATAATGGGGTTGTCCAATTGGATGCCGCAGAGGTTGACTTTTGTATTTACCATATAATCTCCTCCTTTTCCAGGACGGGACCGTCTTTGCAAATTCGTTTGTTGCCGTATTTGGTCTTGCAAGAACAGCCCATACATGCCCCAAAACCGCATCCCATCCGTTCTTCAAAACTGAACTGACCGGAAATTTCGGTGGCGTTATACAGGGCTTTCAGCATCGGTTCGGGACCGCAAGTGTAAAAATAGGTGGCGTCGATTCCCTCAAGGGCGTCGGTGACGAATCCTTTGACACCTTTGGTTCCGTCTACGGTTGCAACTTTAACGGTGCAGCCGATGGCTTTAAATTCTTCCTCATAGAAGACTTCCGATGCGGTATTGAAGCCCAGAATGACGGTGACGTCTTTCCCTTGGGCGATCAGATCTTTTGCCAATAAGTACATGGGAGGTACTCCCACGCCGCCCCCCACAAGCAGGGGACGGGCTCCGGCTTTGGACAGATCGTAACCGTTGCCAAGACCGGTGAGAATATCAACTTTAGTTCCCGCGGGCATTTCGCTCATGTCTTTCGTTCCGCCGCCGACGATTTTATAAATCAGCGTCAGCGTGTTCCCCTGACGGTCGCAGACCGAGATGGGACGGCGAAGATAACGCCCCTCGATTTTCAGATTGACAAACTGCCCGGGAACGGTAATATCGCTGCAATCCCCGGTCAGGGTCATTTTCATAACGTCTTTGGTCAGCGGAATGTTTTCCGTGACGGTGAAGATGGTTTGAATCATGGGCTACTCCTTACGCGTCAATGGTAGAAATGCAAAGAGTGGTTTCTTCCAGTACGTCCAGAAGAACTTTTACGGTGTCCAGTGCGGTGAAGAGAGTCACGTTGTATTCGGTGGCAAGTTTCCGGATCTGTCCGCCGTCGGCGTTGTCGTGGCTCTGGGAAGAAGGATCCTTGGTGTTGATCACGTAGGCGATATGTCCCTGGCGGAGAGCGTCGGGAATTTCGTCACTGCCTTCGCTGATCTTCTTCAGAGCGTGGGTGCGGATCCCGTGTTCTTTCAGGAACTTGGTGGTGCCTTCCGTCGCCTGGATATTGAAGCCCAGGTTGTAGAATCGGCGAATCAAGGGGAGAGCTTCTTCCTTGTCTCCGTCGGCGATGGTGGCAAGGACGGTTCCGTAATTTTGCAAATGCATTCCGGACGCCTGCAACGCTTTGTATAAGGCACGGTTCATCTTGTCGTCGTAACCGATGGCTTCCCCGGTGGATTTCATTTCGGGAGAAAGGTATGCGTCCAAACCGCGGATTTTATTGAAGGAGAAGACGGGAGCCTTCACGTACCACCGCTTCTTTTCATCGGGATAAATATCGAAAATGCCCTGTTCTTTCAGGGTTTTGCCCAGAATAACTTCCGTTGCGATATCTGCCAGAGAATAGCCGGTGGCTTTCGACAGGAACGGAACGGTACGGGAAGAACGGGGGTTTACTTCGATAATATAAACGTTGTCGTCTTTGTCTACGATAAACTGAATGTTATAAAGCCCTACAATGCCGATGCCAAGACCCAACTGTTTGGAATATTGCAGAATGGTGCCTTTTACCTTGTCGGAAACCGAGAAGGTGGGATAGACCGAGATGGAGTCCCCGGAGTGAACGCCAGTGCGTTCTACCAGTTCCATAATGCCGGGAACGAACACGCTGTGTCCGTCGCAGATGGCATCCACTTCCACTTCTCTGCCGGAAATATATTTGTCAACCAAAACCGGCTTGTCTTCGTCGATTTCAACGGCGGTTTTCAGGTAGTGCTTCAACTGTTCTTCGTTGGCAACAATCTGCATGGCACGTCCGCCCAAAACGAAGGAAGGACGAACCAGAACGGGATATCCGATTTCTGCTGCGGCCTTGATGCCGTCTTCCATGTTGGTAACCGCTTGTCCTTTTGCCCGGGGAATGTTCAGTTCGTTCAACAGATTTTCAAAGGCATTCCGGTCTTCCGCCTTGTCGATGGCGGCACAGTCGGTACCGATAATTTTGACGCCCCGGTCAAAGAGAGGCTGTGCCAGGTTAATGGCAGTCTGTCCCCCCAGGGAAGCGATAACACCCACGGGATTTTCAAATTCGATGATGTTCATCACGTCTTCGGGAGTCAGAGGTTCAAAGTACAGCTTGTCTGCGGTGGTGTAGTCGGTAGAAACGGTTTCGGGGTTGTTGTTAATGATAATGGCTTCGTAGCCGGAATTTTTAATGGTGGTGACCGCGTGAACGGTGGAGTAGTCAAATTCAACCCCCTGCCCGATGCGAATGGGACCGGCACCTAAAACCACGATCTTTTTCTTGTCGGTAATTATCGAAGCGTTATCGCCGGTGTAGGAGGAGTAGAAATAGGGAATATACGCACCGGTGTGGCAGGTGTCAACCATGCGGAATGCAGGGAATATCTTGTTCTGCTTCCGGAGATTGTAAACGTCCAATTCGCCGCAATTCCACATCCGGGCGATGTATTTATCCCCAAAGCCCATGGTTTTTGCATGGCGAAGAAGTTCCACGTCATTGACGTTGGTCTTCAGAGTTTCTTCCATGTCCACAATACGTTTGATGGCTTCCAGGAAATATTCGGTGATTTGGGTAATTTCGTGGATCTTTTCTACGGAAACACCGTGGTAGAACAGTTCCGCAATGGCAAACAGGTTGTCGGAGCGGAATTCCTTAATATAATCCAGAAGTTCGTCCACGGACATATTGTCAAACTTGGGAAGGTAGATATGATTTGCACCGATTTCCAAGGAGCGAATGCCTTTCAACAGGGCTTCTTCCAGGTTGGAGCCGATGCCCATAACTTCCCCGGTCGCCTTCATCTGGGTGCCCAGTTTGTTGGTGGCAGAGGCAAACTTATCAAAGGGGAAACGGGGCAGTTTTGCAATCACGTAATCCAATTGAGGTTCAAACGCCGCGTTGGTATTTGCAATTTTAATATCTTCCAAAGCCATCCCCACGGCAATCTTTGCGGTAACCCGAGCGATGGGGTACCCGGAAGCTTTGGATGCCAAAGCGGAAGAACGGGAAACCCGGGGGTTGACTTCGATGAGATAATATTCGGAGGAATTGGGATTCAGGGCAAACTGGACGTTACAGCCCCCTTCGATCTTCAATTCCTTAATCAGTTTAATGGCGGAATCGTTGAGCATTTTCAGGTCGTGATCGTTCAGGGTCATGATGGGAGCCACCACCACCGAGTCCCCGGTATGAACGCCTACGGGATCAATGTTTTCCATGCCACAGATGGTAATGGCGTGATCTTGAGAGTCCCGCATAACTTCAAATTCAATTTCTTTGTAACCCTTAACGGATTTTTCAATCAAAACCTGATGCACGGGGGAGAGCTTAAAGGCATTTAAGCCTACTTCGATTAATTCTTCTTCGCTGTAAGCAAAGCCGCCACCGGTACCGCCCAAAGTAAAGGCGGGACGGAGGACAACGGGGTATCCGATGCGAGCAGCCGCTTCTTTTGCCTGTTCAATATCATAGGTGATTTCGGAGGGGATGACCGGTTCTCCGATGGATTGGCACAGTTCTTTGAACAGTTCCCGGTCTTCTGCCCGTTCGATGGACTTGCTGGACGTACCCAACAATTCTACGTTACATTCCCGCAAAATACCTTTGCGTTCCAACTGCATGGCAAGGTTCAGACCGGTCTGACCGCCGATGCCGGGAACGATGGCGTCGGGACGCTCATAACGGATGATCTTTGCCACGTATTCCAGGGTCAGGGGTTCCATGTAGACCTTGTCGGCGATGGTGGTATCGGTCATGATGGTGGCCGGGTTGGAGTTGCACAACACCACCTCATAGCCTCCCTCCCGCAGAGCCAGACAAGCCTGGGTGCCGGCGTAGTCGAACTCCGCCGCCTGTTCCGCCCAAAGTGAAGGCAGGACGCAGAACAACAGGATAACCGATTTCTTCCGCAGCTTTCAAACCTTCTTCCAGGGAGTTTGCAATCAAAGAGGGAAGAACGGGTTCACCCAATTCCTCGCAGAGTGCTTT
>JAZRUJ010000021.1:0-6961 GCA_045652445.1 Eubacteriales bacterium
AGTCAACGCCCCAGGTGTCGATTGCCATGGTAGTGGGGATTTTTCCGATGTCTTTACAATGGCGAAGACCGTTGATGATCTGAGTAAACAGACGGTCGTAATCCCAGCAAAGATGGCCGTCCCGGCGAACGACGTTGTTCTCAAAACGGTAGACTTCTTCCAAGACAATTTTTCCGTCTTCCAGGCCGCCCAGAATCAGACGTCCGCTGGAGGCACCCAGGTCAACGGCAAGATGATACTGTTTCAATAAATTCCCTCCGTATCCTTCGCTTTCCCACACCGCCGACCGGTACTCCGCAGGGGAGGTTTTCATAACCCGTCGAAAAGCACGGTTAAAGCTTGATTTTGTATTGAATCCGCTCTGCATTGCAACGTCGAGAACGGAAACTTTCGTAGTTTTCAAAAGCGTGGTTGCGTAGGCGACCCGCTTTAACAAGACGTATTCCCACGGGGTGATCCCGTTAAGATCCCGGAATACTTTCATAAAATAGCTTTTGCTCATTCCGGCAGCCTTGGCGGCATCGTCCACGGTGATGGGATCCCGGAAATTGGCGTTCATATACCGAAGCCCCCGTTCCACGTCGGAAACGGCGGTTCGTTCCGACCGAGTGCGGTCGGGATAATCGTAATGCCGAAGCAACAGGGACAAAACCTGCATGGTCAACGCCCGTGCTTCCAAATCGGAAAACGGTTCTTCTTCCGAAACGGCGGCGGCAATACGCTCCATCAGCATACCCACCGTAGTATTTGCCGGATTTGCCCGAGGCAATCGGGGAGCGATTCCGGCGGTGGGACGCAACAAAAAAGAGACGCAGCGAAAATCGTAAGACCCCTCTGCCCCGTCCCAAATAAAACGAGGGTCAAAGCGAATCTGCAAAAAGCGAAACTCCGGCTCTTTTGCCCGGAAAGAATGGGCGGCGTGACCGGGAAAAACAAACAGATCCCCCGGAATGGCATCCGCCTCGGAAGATTCCGACCGGCAAACGCCCACGCCGGACAAAATTCGGACCAATTCGATCTCCGAACGGGAGGGCAAGGATAAGTCTTTGTCTTCCGGAGTCAGGGAATGTTCGCAGACTTTCACTAAAATATTTCCGTCGTCGGAGGCAATATGAGATTCCCGCAGAATCATAACACGGCTCTCTTTCTGATGTTATTGTATCATACCATAAAAAACAATTCAACCGAAATAATATCGAATAAGGTGCAAATATTATTTTGAAAACGATAGAGAAAAATCAGAAAATATCGTTTTTTCCGGTAATTTAAGGGTTTTTTGATCGTAAAAAAAGGAGAAAATCTTCTTTTCTGTTATCATACCACATTTTTTGAATTTTGTCAAGAAAAATCCCCGACGGGACAGCATTGTCCTATCGGGGATTCCTTTTAATTGACAAGATCGACCGTGGCAGGATAGAAATACAGCGATCCATCGGTCATGTGTTCAATTCGATAAAGAGAACAGTCCGATTCCCAACTGACCGTATACCCTGCCCGTTCCAATTCGGGAACCAAAGAATCGTCTTGGTGGGAAACGACGAGGTATTCGTAGTCTTCCAACATTTTTACGTCGATGGGAATTCCGTATTCGGGATGACCGAAATCCAAGTCAAAGCAGCATCGGGTTTTCAATTCATACATCATCAGATAATAGTACAAATCCCGTCTTCCCCGATCGCCATTGTACATAGCGACACGGGAATTTCGAGGGATCATCTGTGCCGCCTGTTGAAGTTCATCCATGACCTGCCCCCGTTCCGTAGAAGAAAAATCGGGACGGACAAACAACTGTGCCGCATGACCAGAAACCATGGAAAGAAGCAACAAAGCAACACCTACAGGCAAAATGCGAATCCCCAACGGGCGGGTTTCCAGCAAGTGAGCAAGGGTGGTGATCATGGCTTCCACGAGCATCCCTACAAAAAAGATGAGAGGAGTCATCATATACCGTTCAAAGGCGGCAAGATTCCGAGCCTCGTCGATGGCCATAATAAAGCCGTACATAAACAAAAGGGCAAGGGCGTACCCAATCATTAAAATATTGGCGGAAATCCAGGTGCGATACAAATAGCGGCAATCTTTTCTTCGGAAAATCAAGAGCAATAAGGCACCGAAAACCAACAAATTCAATACCACGAAAAAAACTACATAAATTTTGGAAAAGTCAGTAATTTTATCCCAAAACAGCCGTAAAATCTCTTGATAAAAAGATACGGTGCGATCTCGAAATGTCTGAACAAGCCCACCGTATGAATACGAGTCTGTGTCCGTTCCGTAGGTTAAATCTCGATAAATATTCCAGAATTTGGACATCAACCAAGCTGCAACAAAGGGCAAAAGGAACAACCAACGCTTCTTTTTCATCCTGGAAGCTTTTAGAAAATCATATAGAAAAAATACTGCAAAAAATGCCATTAAAAGCACAGAATTGCTCTTTATCAGGAACAGGAATGCCATCAAAGGTGTCACAAACAACCATCCCTGAACAGGAGAATCCCGGTAGGCATCCCGGAGAAACCAGATGGCGATGGCAAGAAATCCCATTAACGCATCCACCAACAGATTATAGACCTGCAGAGTTCCGTCGTCAAACACCAAAAGACAGGTCAATGCCAAGGCTAAGATAGAATATGCCGCAAAGCGGAAGGTAACGATTTTTTTGATCCGGTAAAACAACACCGACAAGGCTGCACAGGACAGCATTGCCTGTCCCATCAGGGCGATATCTTCCCCGGTTCCCACCACGGTACAGAACCAATATAAAAATGAGGTAGAAGCGGGAGCGTAATCCCGGAAAACAACCACCATATGGGCGTTGGGGAAATCGTGAAACGCCAACATTTCCGACAGTACCGTCCCCCAATGAGAGAAGTTATCGTAGTGGTAATAATGAACGCCCCACAAAATGGGGATAAAGACGGCGGAAGCTACAAAAAAGAAAATCAATCCGGGAGAATAGAGAAAGGACAGGGAAACCTTTTTGCAGATCGCAAGGACGACAAACACAATTAACAGGGCAATCCCCGAAAAAAACAGCGTCCATGCCGCCGGTTGCAACAGGTGGATCATTCCGAACAAAAACAACGTTAACGTCAGCGTGGTAATCGTAAAAATGGGAAGAAAGGCAGATTTCAGCTTGGTAACGTGAGAAGCAAGACAAAACCAACCGCAAAGAGATAACACGAACGCAACCCAGCGAAATACCGTTACAATGACTGCCATAACATTCCCTACTTTCTTTTTTATTTATTGTAACATAAAAAGAGGGGTTTGTCAATGAGAAACAGCCCCCGTTCTCTACAAAGGACGGGGGCTGAAAAGAGGAACTCTTATTTATTTTCTAAAATTTTCTTTGCGTCTTCGGCGGAAATTTCTTTCATCGCTTTTCCGCAACATTGGATTCCGCAATTTTTACAGGTGCATTCCACCAGGACCTGTACCATAGCACCGCATTTTTCACAGATTACGATTTTTTCCATACATTTCACCTCCTTATTGATTAAATCGTTTGAATAAGCTGATCAGTTCGTCAATTGTATCCGTATCGCCATTTTCAAATTCGCTTCCAACACACAGATACAAATGATTCTCCAAAATATGTGTTGACAAGCTTTTTACGGAATTTTTAACGGCAGACAACTGAACCAAAACATCGTTACAGTACGCATCGTTTTCAATCATTTTGCCGATTCCGTTGACCTGTCCGGCGATCCGGTTCAAACGATTGAGGATCAACTTTTTCTCTTCGGGGCTTCTTTGCGTTTTTTTGTTGCAACAAGAATGATCCATAGAACACCTCCAAGCACAGTATATACCCTATGGGGGTATCTTGTCAATAGGGGGGTATATAAAAATAATGTTTATAAAAAAAAGCAAGTCCTTCGACTTGCTTTTTCATCTTCAACCCCACCGTCCCAACGGTTATTTATCCCACAAATTGACGGCGTGGACTCTTTTTTCCAGTTCGTTTACTAAAATTTCCGAATCGGCGGAAGCATACGTTCCTTCTTTTGTTCGGCGAGACAACTCATAAAGATAAAAACATAAGCCAAACAACGCCACGGGAACGATAAAGGTTCCGCTTTTTGAGACAATGGAAAAGACGATCACCCCAACCATAGTCAAAAGATAGGTCAAAAGCATTAAAATCTTGGAAACGTTGGTGAAATTGCTGAACGTCGTATAGTAGGAAACGTACGTTTTTCCGTTTTCCTCAACCACCCTGGCATAAAGATTGGTGGAATTTTCATGCTCCACTTTTCTGGAATACGGATTTGTAATAACAATTCTTCCCCTTTTGGAACAGCAAAATTCAATCACATCTTCGTTGCTGATTTCTTCTCTGCAAATGCCCTGCATCTGTCGGAACTTACGAATGGCGTCTGCTTTATACGTATGAAGTTCAAACATGCCCTGATCAATTTTCTTCATAGAGTTACCGCCGTAAATTCGGAGAGTTTTATAATACTTAATGACAGAAATAAAATTTCCCTAAAACCTGAAATTTATTTAGCTATCCCTGAACCTGACCACGACGTAAACGGCTCTTAAAACCACATAGATACACAGCAAGGAAAAGAATACGATTACTTCCTCTTCAAATATTTCTGACACATATTTACAAAGGAAACGTGCTATTGTATCCGTAAAAAACGACATTAATAAACTCAAGTTTGAAAGAATATTCAAGATTGATTTTGTTATGGATTTGGGTTTTATAAAAAAATAATACGTAGTATAAAACAAATCTAATTCGTAAAAAACAACAAATCCTCCCAACCCCAACGTAAGAACTGCACCAAAGCCCTCAAAAATGTCCACACCGTTGCTGGGGTCCATATCATAATTATAGGAATCTATTGCACCCACAAGAAAAGTTATTGCCGTAATTAAAATTACTATCAGAAAAGTCCAAACAATAATTTTCCTTTTCATTTACTCAAAATTCTCCTACATAAGATGCTCTGTAAAATACATTAAAACAAGAAACATCTTCACTTTTTAAGCTAAAAATATATGGTACCAATAAGGCCAGATATAATGATCGGCCGAACCGGAACCCGACCACAAAATGCTTTCTGCCAAATCCGTATGATACCAACCGTCGGCCTTTTTACAGAAAGTGATCTCTCCACCCACGTTGTACTCACGATCCGTCCCCTTATCATAGGTGTTTACGTAATAGATTTTTATGGTTGAATCGGAATATGACGTTATCCTGTACCAATCAAATTCAGGGAGTGGTTCTTCTGCTTCGAGAAATTGCAGATTTTCTATCTCCTCTTTATGCGTTGCCGTAAGGATACCATTCTTCACCAACGCACCACCCCATATGAATACAGGGATAACCACACAAATAGCTACCGCTATTGAGATTTTCTTTTTCATCATATTATCACCTGAATTTAGTATAGCATAAAAGCAGAAATAAGTCAACGGAAAAATCGCAATTCAAAAGAGATACAAAACTTAACTTTGTATGAAACCGATCCTATAAATTGGATAAAAAAAACACGAAGCAAAATGCTTCGTGTTTTTATGGGTAGTTTGAGCTTAATGACATGAACAGAAGATTTTATATTAAATTTAGCCAATACCAAAGTATCTAAATGTAATCGGTGTTAATACCTGAAGATACACACATAAGATTCCAAAAGATATCAACAATGATAAACAAGAAGCCATTAAATAAACTATTCCCTTTCGTTTTTTGGTTTGCTTTCGCATATAAACAACAGAAAATACAATTCCCAAAAAGCTTATGGCTGGACCTATTATTGCGGAACCCCCGCTAAAAATCAAAGAGAAGAAAATACCAAATCCTACAAACCAATTTAAAGATCCGTTGGATGCAATTACCGAAACAAGAAATAAAACGAATATACTAATATTAACAACCAATGGTATCATTGAAAGTCTTTTTGTTAATTTTGGTAGTTTATCTTCACTTTGAAACTCGAACTTTTTCTTTTTGCATACGACCAATATATGTATAACAACAAAAAGCAACACTGCTTTAATTATCAGACCCCAAATTAACATCATAGAACCTTCGTACATATAATCACCTCACATGTGTATTATAGCATAAAAGCAGAAATAAGTCAACGGAAAAATCGCAATTCAAAAGAGATACAAAGCTTAACTTTGTATGAAACCGATCCTATAAATTGGATAAAAGCGGAAATAAATCAATGCGGAGCATTGTATATCATCAATTCCGCAAGGAATTGCATATCATCAAAACGAAGTTTTGTATATCATCAAGCCGACAGGTTTTTAATCCACACCTACGGTGTGATGAGATACAACACGGCTTTGCCGTGTTGATGATATACACGACTACGTCGTGATGATATACCAAGCCTGTCGGCTTGGATAAAAAAAACTCTCGTTCAAAAAAACGAGAGTTTTTTGGAGGCACCATCCGGATTCGGACCGGAGAATGGAAGTTTTGCAGACTTCTGCCTTACCACTTGGCTATGGTGCCATATGACGGTTTTTGTTGAAAAAACCGTTTTTCAAGAAAAATGTCATGTTCGGGAGTCGAACATGATATCTTTTGTGTGGAGCGGAATACGGGGCTCGAACCCGCTACCTCAACCTTGGCAAGGTTGCGCTCTACCAGATGAGCTAATTCCGCAGATATCTTGCCGGATCCGACAAGAGTTTTGGTGCCTCCGGTCGGAATCGAACCAACGACACGAGGATTTTCAGTCCTCTGCTCTACCAACTGAGCTACAGAGGCATTTACCATAAATTTGCATTTTTTGATAAATGCTGTTTTGCTTTGCGCCTTTTAAAAAGTTTTGGAGGCGCCACCCGGAATCGAACCGGGGAATAAAGGTTTTGCAGACCTTGGCCTTACCGCTTGGCTATAGCGCCGCCTCTGCCAGCCTTCGTTGGCAAATGAAATAAAAAAACAGCACGGATTTGATGGAGCGGGAAACGAGATTCGAAC
>JAZRUJ010000022.1:0-27502 GCA_045652445.1 Eubacteriales bacterium
CCGGAGAAGATCATACGGGAAACCCAGGACGTGATAATATCATACCCGGTAACCAAGGCAGAAGTGAGATAGAAATACTTGAGGTCTTCCGTTTCTTCCGGCCAACCCAAGGTAGAGAACGGCCACAAAGCGGACGAGAACCAGGTATCCAATGTGTCCGGATCCTGATGCATGGGTTTTCCACACTTAGGACAAACCGCTACAGGTTCTCTGGAAACCACCATTTCACCGCATTCCCCATCCTCGCAATAATAAGCGGGAATCCGATGTCCCCACCACAGCTGGCGGGAAATACACCAGTCGCGGATATTTTCCATCCAATGGAAATAGTTCTTTTCAAACCGTTCGGGAACAAACTTGATCTCTTTATTACGAACCACGTCAATGGCAGGTTTTGCAAGCTTTTCCATCGCAACAAACCATTGTTTGGACACCCGGGGTTCTACGGTCGTTCCGCAACGGTAACAAGTACCTACGTTGTGAGAATAATTTTCAATGCGAACCAGGAATCCGCCTTCTTCCAAATCGGCAACGATAGCTTTGCGAGCTTCGAAACGATCCATACCGGCGTACTTGGGATAATCGGCAATAATCTTGGCATCGTCGGTCATTACGTTGATGACTTCCAGACCGTGACGAGCCCCCACTTCAAAGTCATTGGGGTCGTGGGCGGGGGTAATTTTAACCACACCGGTACCAAAATCCTGTTCTACGTAATCGTCGGCAACAATGGGAATCCGACGCCCAACCAAAGGAAGAATCAGGTATTTTCCTACCAAATGCTGATACCGTTCGTCCTTGGGGTTGACTGCAACCGCAGTGTCGCCCAGCATGGTTTCGGGGCGGGTGGTTGCCAATTCCAAATAACCGGAACCATCTTCCAACGGATAACGCAAATGCCAGAAATGCCCCTGTTGTTCTTCAAATTCCACTTCCGCGTCGGAGATGGAAGTCAAACAATGAGGACACCAGTTAATGATACGTTCCCCGCGGTAGATCAAGCCCTTTTCGTACAGGTGCATAAAAACGTCCTGAACTGCCTTGGAACAACCGTCGTCCAAGGTAAAACGTTCTCTCGACCAGTCGCAGGAAGAACCAAGTTTCTTCAACTGTTCGATAATTCTGCCGCCGTAGGTTTCTTTCCAAGCCCAGGCACGTTCCAAAAAGCCGTCACGGCCGATATCGTCCTTGGAAATGCCTTCTTTTCGCATCGCTTCCACGATTTTTGCCTCGGTGGCAATGGATGCGTGGTCGGTACCGGGAAGCCATAAGGTTGCAAAACCGCACATTCTCTTGTAGCGGATGAGGATGTCCTGTAACGTGTTATCCAGAGCATGGCCCATGTGCAACTGACCGGTAATATTCGGCGGGGGAATGACAATGGTATAGGGATCTTTTTCGGAATCGATTTCAGCCTTAAAGCAACCGTTATCGTTCCACATTTTGTAAATTTTGTCTTCGATCAACGAAGGATCATAGTTCTTTTCCAAATTCTGCATGGGTGGAATGTCCTTTCTGTTATATATAAGGTAAATAATTTCGTTATTGACCGGAACCGATTCGCAACAAATCTTCTGCGGCGGCAATGGTTGCGGATGTGGGGGAAATTCCGCCGATGATTCGAGCCAATTCTCCCACGCGGCCAGAATGATCCAGGGGAGAAACGGAAGTAAAGGTACGGTTGCCGGAAACGGATTTTGCAATCAAATAATGTTGATGAGCATAAGCGGCGATTTGGGCAAGGTGGGTTACAACGACCACCTGTTTATCTCCGGAAATTTCCTTCAGCTTCATGGCAATTTTTTCGGCGGCTTTTCCGCTGACACCCGTATCCACCTCGTCAAAAATCAGGGTTTGGGCGTCTTCATCCAACGTAAGAACCGTTTTCATTGCCAACATAATTCGAGAAAGCTCCCCGCCCGATGCAATCTTGGAGAGAGGGCGAAGCGTTTCGCCCAGATTGGCGGACAAGAGAAATTCCACAGAATCTGCCCCCTTGGGAGTATAAGAACCGGCAGGGGTAATTTGGACGGAAAAACCGGTATTTGGCATATCCAAAAAGGCTAACTGTTGTGTTAAAGTTTCTTCCAGAGTCTTCCCTGCTTTTTTCCGGGATTCGGTCAAAGAAAGGGCGATGGCTTGAAGTTTTTCATACAGACGAGCCTTTTCTTCATTCAGTGAATCAAGACGTTCCGCAGAGGCATCCAACAATTCCAATTCCTTTGCGGCGTTGTCCCGAAAAACAAGAATATCTTCTACCGTAGGTCCGTATTTTCGCTTCAAACGATAAATCAAATCCAGACGCTCTTCCACTTCGTTTAATTCAGAGGCATCAAAAGACTGATCTTCCATAAACTGGCGAATTTCGGAAGAAATGTCGTCCAAGTCTTCGGAAAGAGCTGTCAAACGTCGGGAAAGATCGGAAAGAGTATCGTTAAAACCGGCAATCTTTTCCAAGGAAGAACAGGCTTGTCCCAACTTGTCCCGGGCATTGTTATCCTCGGAACAAAGAGCGTAGGCAGAAACCAAAGAAGACTCAATTTTTTCCCCGTTGGAAAGAACGATTCTTCGTTGTTCCAATTCTTCCTCTTCTCCAATGCGAAGAGCTGCAGCGTCAATTTCCTGCACCTGATATGACAAAAGATCAATTTTTTGCATCCGGGTCTGTTCGTCAGTATTCAATTCCGATATCCGACGGAGAACCTGTTTCAGCTGTCCAAAAACATCTTCGTATTCCAGGCGAATGGCTTCGTTTTTTGCGAATGCATCCAAATAACGGACGTGGGTTGCAGGATCAAGTAAAGCCCGGTTGTCGTGCTGTCCGTGAATATTCACCAAATGTCCGGCAAAATCCTTGAGCATGGATACGGTGGCAGGTCTTCCGTTGATGCGGACGGTGGATTTGCCGTCGCAAGAAAGATCCCGCTGAATCAAAAGTTCTTCGCCCTCAAACCCTTGTTCGTTCAAGAATGAAACTGTGGCAGGGGAAAGATCCGTAAACAGCCCGGAAACGGTGGCTTTTTCACAACCGGAACGAACGATGTCTTTTCCGACCCGTTCCCCGAGTAAAAGGTTTAGGGAGTGGATCAACACCGATTTCCCGGCACCGGTCTCCCCGGTGAGAACCGAAAAACCCTTGGTCAGTTCCAAATCGGCACGTTCAATGACCGCAAGATTTTCAATGTGAAGCTGTTCCAGCAAAGGATATCACCTCAACCTTGCTTAATAATCTGACGAAACTCGTTCTGCAAAGCGACGGCGGCGTCCAAGGATTCTGCGGCGAGGAAAATCGTATCGTCGCCGGCGATGGAGCCGATAATTTCCGGGTGTTCTACGCCATCAATAACTGCAGCGACAGCCGGAGCCATCCCGGAATGGCAACGAATTACCACGATTTGCTGGGCGGCACGCACATCAACCACGCCATCCCGCACCAAAGCGGAAAAACGATCTTTCCGGTCGGGGATTTCCGCAGAAATTTGATCGGAAGCCATGTACTTGTAACGTTTCTGTACGCCAGAAGTTTTGACCAGATTCAGGTCTTTGATGTCTCGAGACACGGTGGCTTGGGTTACTTTAAACCCGAGGTTTTGCAGATACAGAGTGATTTCTTCTTGGGTTTCCACTTCTGTGGAAGAAATCAACTTCAGAATCTGCGATTGACGTTTTTCTTTGACTTTCATGTTTTATCTCTCCTAATTATTATGATTCATTTTTGCAGAAAGCACCCGACCGAATGGGGTATGGGAAAACCGGATTAATCGGGTTTGCAAAGGGGATTGGGAAATGCGAATTTCATCCCCTTGCTGTAACAAAAGGGTCCCTTCACCGTCAAAAGATAAGTATGTCTCCCCTTTTTTCTGGCTTCCCACCCGCAGAGACAGTTTAGAATCTGCAGAGAAAACCATAGGACGGGCGGTAAGACTATGCGCACAGACGGGAGTTGCGATAATCGCGTTTAGGGTAGGATCCACAATAGGACCGCCGGCGGACAAAGAATATGCGGTCGATCCGGTAGGCGTTGCAAAAATCATACCGTCTGCATGATAAGAGGCAAAGACTTGTCCTCGTTCCATCAATTCAAAGGTAACAAGGTGGGGCAACGTTCCATAAGAAACAACACCGTCGTTAAGGCATTCTTCCCGGAAAATTTCTTCTCCCTTACGAAAAACACCTACGGAGATCATCATGCGATGTTCCACCGTATAATCCCCGGAAAACAGACGAGACAGACATTTCGGGGAAGAACCATCTAACTCAGCCATGTAGCCGAGATTCCCGCAATTAACACCCAAAATAGGAAGATTTTGACGGGCGGCGGCATGGGAGAAACGGAGAATCGTTCCGTCGCCACCAAGAACGATGGCAAGATCCGCCCAACAAGCTCCGTCTTCGGGGGTGCAGGTAGAAAAACCGGGGAGATTTTCCGTACACCGAACGTCTCCTCCTAATTTTTCAAGAGAAGAGGCGATAGCGGCGGTTAGGGTCAAATTCTCGTCCCGATCAGGATTCGGGACCAAAACGATCCGAAGTTTTTGATTCAAGTCAATCACCTCTGGTTATAAAGATGCATGCGCCAAGCGAACTATCTGGGAAAAATCCACAGGAGTATCCGCTCCGGCAAGAGAAAGATGCAAAAGATATTCTATATTCCCCTCGGTACCTTTCACGGGAGAATAGTCCGCACCCAACAAATGATATCCCATCTCTTGGGCTTGTTCCGAAACGGAACGAAGCACTTGGCGATGAATTTTCGGGTCACGGATGACGCTTTTTTTGTGGCGTACTTCAAATTGAGGCTTGACCAACGCTACAATATCTGCAGAGACGGAATAATCCAACAAATGGGGCAAAACCTTGGTCAAGGACAAAAAGGAAACGTCGATACAAATAAAATCGGGAGTGCCGGTATAATACAAGGAAAGGTCTTTCACGTGAACGCCTTCCAAATTGTGCACCCGAGGATCGTCTCGCAATTCTTGAGCGAGTTGATCATGCCCCACGTCAATAGCGTAAACTTCCGCCGCACCGTTTTGCAAGGCACAGTCGGTAAATCCGCCGGTAGAAGCACCGATATCAAGCACCGTCTTCCCTTCCAGGGAAATGGAAAAAGACTGAAGTGCCTTTTCCAATTTATGTCCGCCTCTACCCACGTATTTCAGGGCGGCGGTAACGGTAATCTCATCTTCCGGGCAGACATCGGCACTGTTTTTCGTGCAAACAATACCGTTACGAAGAACCGAGCCGGAACGAATTAATTCCTGTGCCCGTTCCCGAGTTTGTGCCAAGGAAGATTGAACCAAATAAACATCAAGCCTCACGTCCGCACATCCGTATCGTTAATTCTCGCAAAAATGCAGGGTTTGGGAACGAATCCAGCAGAGACAACGCCAAATCGGTAAGACGTTCCACTTCCTTTTGAGCCCCGTCCATTCCGAGAAGATCCACAAATGTGGTCTTGTTTTCGCCGGAATCTTTTCCCGGGGTTTTTCCCAAGGTTTCGGAGGTGCTGATTACATCCAAAATATCGTCCCGGATTTGGAATGCTTGTCCTACGGCTCTTCCGTAAGCATCGGCGATAGCACAGGTCGAAGCATCTGCTCCGGCGGCGATACAGCCGAGAACACAAGAGGCAGAGAGCATAGAAGCGGTTTTTAAATCATTAACTCGCTCCAAATATGCCCGATCTACGATCCGGTCGGAATTTTTCATATCAAGAACTTGTCCCGTTAAAATTCCATCCAAACCGGAAGCGGAACAAAGAACCTTTACCGAATCCAAAATGCCTTGACAGGAAAGTCCGTACTCTTCACCGAAATGAAGAACCGTTTCCAACGCTTTATCGTAAAGACCGCTTCCCGCAAGAAGCGCCACGTATTCCCCATACACCACGTGATTGGTGGGTCTGCCCCGGCGGAGCGTGTCGTTATCCATACAGGGCAAGTCGTCGTGGATCAACGAATAGGTATGTATCATTTCCACACCGGCGGCGGCGGGGAGGGCGGGAGTAATTTCCCCTCCGCACAATTCAGAAAATGCGAGAGTCAGCACAGGACGGATCCGTTTCCCTCCGGCAAGAAGACTGTACCGCATGGAATCCACGAGAATATTATCGGAATCTTCCGGAAGAAACTCCGAAAAAGATTCTTCCACGGCGTTGCGATAACGAGCATATTGTTCATCGAAGGTCGTCATCGGTAAGTGCAACCTCCTCTCCGTTTCGGACAAGGGTGATCTCCCCACGGAACTTTTCCAAGATTTTGGAGCATTTTTCCGAAAGAGTGAGGGCTTCCTTATAGACTTTCATGGTTTCGTCCAAAGAAAGTTCGCCGGATTCAAGAGATTGAACAATCTCCTCCAGCCGGGCAATCATTTCTTCATAACTTGCGGTTTTTTTTGCATTCTGCGACACAGCCAATCACTCCATCTTGAAAATGTAAGGTTAAAGAATCGCCGGGATTGATTTGTTCCGCACGGCGGATAGGAACACCTTCCGATTCCGCCAAAGCATAGCCTCGGGACAATACCGACAAAGGATTTAACGCCGTTAAGCGAGATGTCAGGTTTGAAAAATCGGAATACCGACGTTGCAACTGACGCTCTCCGGCGGATTTTAAGCGAAAATCAAAGTAATCCAACTGTTGGGAACGGGTCTGCAGTCCCGGAGTTGGATCAATGCGGGCGGTAAGCCCTTGCAATTTTTGTTCTTCCAATCGAAGCCGGGCGGCAGCAAAATTTAAAACCGACCGTTTGGCACGAGCCAACCGCTCCGAAAGGGAGGGAGCTTGTCCCACCGCAAGTTCTGCGGCAACCGAGGGGGTTGCGGCACGAACGTCGGAAACGAAATCGAGAATGGTAAAGTCCGTCTCGTGTCCGATGGCACTAATGACGGGCAAGGGATACTTTGCCACAAGACGGGCAAGGGTTTCGTCGTTAAAGACGGCAAGGTCTTCGTAAGAGCCACCGCCCCGGGCGATGATAACCAGGTCAACGTCCGAACGGTTACGAAAATATTCCAATCCCTCCGCCACGGAGCGAGGACTGTCCACCCCCTGCATTAAACAAGGATAAATGCACAAAGGAACGGAAGGTGCCAGGCGAGAACAAACGCTGATGATATCCCGGATTGCCGCCCCGGTTACCGAAGTACAAACACCAATGGTTCGGGGATAAAGGGGCAAGGGCTTTTTTCGGTCAAATAAGCCTTCTTCTTCCAAAGCTGCCTTGACCCGCAAAAATTCCAAATACAACCCGCCCAAACCGTCGGGGAGCATTTCTTCCGTGTAAAACTGGTACTGCCCGTCCCGTTCGTAGAGAGAAACCTTTCCGCGAACCAGCACTTGCATTCCGTCTTTCGGGTTAAACGTGAGATTGGACGCCTGCCACTTAAACATGACTGCCTTTACCGAGGCGTTGCGGTCTTTGATTGAAAAATAACAGTGACCACTCTTGGAATTGCGGACAAAATTGGAAACCTCTCCCCGAAGCCAGACCGATTTTAGATTCCGGTCACTTTCCAAGAGAGATTTCACATAAAGATTCAATTGTTCCACAGAAAGGGCAATAGGCGGATTCAATCAAATCACTCCTTCGTGACGCAAACGAGTAAGACAGGCAATTCCGGCGGCGTTATCACAAGAATATCCATCGGTAGCAAAAACGGCATGATACCGTTGAGAAAGTCGACTGCGAATGATGGAATTGGAACAAACGCCTCCGATCATCAAGAGAGGAAGATCAGGATAATTCTGCAAAGCAAAATCGATCATACCTTCCAATTCAGCACAGACCGAGTCAATGGCAAAAAAAGCAATTTCTTCCCGAGAGCGACCCTCGGCAAGAAGTTTTTTCGCTTTATTTTCATATCCGGACAGGGAGCAACAGCCATTCTTTTGCCGAACGCGGTGTTTGGTGGGGACTTGTCCGCGGACCGCGTCAGGATCCATGGCGGCACCACAGGGAAACGAATATCCCAACAGAACGCCGATGCGATCAATCAACTGACCGGCATGGAGATCCAGGGTGTGAGAAAGAATGGAAACATTGTCAATTCCGTCCACCAAAAGAAGTTCGGTCGTTCCTCCGGAAACGTGAAATGCCAGAAAAGGGTGGTGGAGCCACTCGGTCTTCCCCACCGACCACAACCCTGCGGCAATATGCCCCTGCTGATGAGAAAACTCATACAACGGACAGCAAAAAGCGTGTGCCATCGTCCGAGCATAAGAAACCCCGGACCGAAAACAAGGCATATAGGAATCTTCCGTACGGCGGGGCTGAGTTGAAACTCCCACCGCAGCAAGAGCATCAAAGGACGGCAAAGACTCAAACAATTCGGGGAATTGCTTGACGTGAAGAAAGACTGCGTCACTCTGACGAAGCCCCCGTTCCCCTTCCCGCACAGGGAGAAGCCGTCTGCGGCTTTCCATTCCCCGGGACGTATCAAGGGCAACGGAGGTCGTATAGTTACTGGTGTCGATTCCGAGATAATTATTTTTCACGGACATACGATGCCAAGACCCCGTTTCCGTAGGACGCCGCCTCGGGAGAGTCGTAGGTCTTAATAAGATTTACCGCTTCGTTAATTACCACGGCAGAAGGAGTTTCGGTGCAATCCAGTTCGTAAACAGCGATCCGCAACGCGGTAAGAAGCATTTTGGACAGACGGTTTACAGCACGTTTGTTGCAATACCGGGCAATGGTCTGGTCAATTTCATCCTGGCGGTCAAGCACACCGTGAAAAACGGAGAGGACGAATTCATCCAGAGCAATTTCGTGATTTTCTTCCGCAAGGCGGAGAACTTCATCCCGGTCGGGTTCGGACTGAAAAGCACATTCAAACAGCAGAATAAAAGCATTATTCCGGGCTTCGGAACGTTTCAACATAGATTTCATGCCTTTCGGTTATTTCGTGTTCTTTTTGGGTTTTGCTTGGGCAACGCCCACAACCGCTACGTTAACATTACGGACGTTAATTCCGGTCATATCGGAAACAGCTTCCGCGACTTCCTTCTGGACCACAACACAAACGTCTTGAATCTTCGTTCCGAACAGAACCGAGATTTGAACGGTCAGTTCCAATCCGGCTTCGGAAGGGATCAAAGAAACGCCTTTGACAAAAGTGATCTTGGAAGACATGAGATTTTTTGCATTGTTCAACAACCGCTGATGAACGCCTGCAACACCTTCCACATCTTCTGCCGCTTTAATAGCGATGTCGGCAATAACTTCGTCTGCAATGCGAATGGAACCGTTTTTAATTTCTTCCATAATGAAACCTCCAAGGGTGATTTGAATCAAAGATTCGTATTTATATAATATTATATCATATTTTTACCCATTTGTATAGAGGTAATTTGGAATTTTTTTTGAATTTTGTATAAAAATTCATGATTTTACGGGTAAGTTACGACCTTGACAGACCCGCTGACAAATCCGGTTTGAGCAAGGACGGCATCAAATATTTGAGCAGATTGTTGTTCCGTTAATTCGCTCGCACCGACCACCACCGTTGCGGTATCCGAAGTAAGAAACACGATACATTCGTCAAAACCTTTTGCTTTCAGTATGTTTTCCAAAGAAGCCTCTCCCTCTGTGATTTTTGCATAAGCAACAACTTCGTTATAGGCATTGTTACGAACCTCTGCCTCAACCGACTCATCATTGATGATTTCGTTAAGAAGTGCAATAGCCTCTTCCCGAGATTGAGATCTCGTATAACGGGCATTGTCAAAGTAAGTATCTTCTTCCGCGGAAGCTCCGGCTTCCACGGCGGGAGGATCCGAAGTTTCGTCGCCGGGAAAAAGATTTCCCAACAGAGAATATTTCCAGTTAACTGCAACGGCAACAAAGACAAAAACTGCCATTATCACCAGAGTAATTACGGTTTTCTTTTTCATTTTTACCACTCCTATGAATTCATTTTTTTAACAGAGATTCGATCGGCAGAGATTCCCAGCGTTCGGGATAAGACTTCGGTTACGTCGTTTTTTACACGGGTACTGTCACCTCCCTGACAGATTACGGCGACCCCCAAAACCGAGGGGCAATAGACTTTTAATACCAGTCCGGAAGAACGGGAAGAAACCAAAACATATTGTGATTTTGAATCGGTTTTTCCGTCGGAAGTAGAAGTATCCTCATCCAGAGCATATACCGTCTCTCCTCCGTCGGAATAGGTGATAAACACGGTACATTTTCCAACACCGGACATTTCCGAAAGGGTCTGTTCTAAATCTTCTTGCAAAGTTTCAGAGCAGAATTGAAAATCTACCTCACCATCATTTTCCTTTCCCGTCTGCTTTTTTGAAAAAACAAAAAGCAACAAAATGACAGATAATACACAAATCAAAATCAGCCACTTATTCTTCCGGAAGAAAGTCGACAACTTTACCAGATCCAACGTTTTCTCCCCCGGTGACCCGGAATCCTTGGAAGGAAAAATATTCTTCCAGAGCATCTTGCACCTCCTTTGCATTTCCCGACTGCAACACAACGTTGATTTGGGTTAACCGATAGCCGTCATCTTCCGATATTAAATCGTTTTCCACAGAATAAGGAGCAACCCCCGTAAGCTCGATTACCCGAGTAGAAACGACGGTGTTCAATGCGGTTGATTCGGGAAGATCCGTTTCACATTCAAACACTTCCGACTGGGGAAACTCCAGAGAAAAATCCGACCTCCCCCAGTTTGCAAACACAGAAACACTTACAACTAAAAGCAACAAAAAATATATCCACTCTCCTTTTACAGAAAAGGGAATTATTATGGAGATCAATCCAAAAAACAAACATGCAATTAACAGTGACTGCATCCTATTTAACCTCCTGTAAGCAATAGCAAACCGGAAGAAACCACAACCAAAGAGCAGACGGAAAAAGAAGTCATCATAGCAAAGGTATCTTTGACGTCTGCGAAAAAGTCTGCCATCAAAGAGCCGCCCAAAACAGAACCCACCGAAGAGAGCAGAGAATACAAAAACACAAAAATCAACCCAAGAATACAGGGGGTGGCAAAGAGTGAAACAACAACAAAGACACAAACAACGCCAATCTTACCACTCATGCTTTTACCACAGGCATAGACCGTCTCGATCCCGTCGGTCAAGGCACTTCCCGCATAGGGCAACAGTTGAACCAGAGCAAAATGGACCCCTTTTCTCGCAACCGTATTGGAAGAATCCAAAGCTGCCCGCTGAACACAAAAAACCCCCACCGAAAGTCCGGATAAAATTTCAACCCCCCGCGTGCAAAATTTTTTTACAGTACTTACCATGGGACGCAAAGAGAGGGATCTTCGGTAAAAGCCACTCAACGATGCACTGTAACAAAACCAGCACAATGGGTAATATAATGTGGAAACGGCAGAAGAAATAACGGTAAAAACCACCGGAAGTGTTCCGGAAATAACCACAGATCCTGTGGTAGATCCCGACCAGACCTGAGAAGTACAGATCACCGGCAACGCTGCAGTTAAAAAGGAAGAAGATTGTCTGGAAACCTCAGTCAAAGATGAAAGAAGAGTCTCCATTACAGCAAAGGAATATACCCCATTTACCACAACCGAAAGATATCCGACAGACTCCACCAAACCTTCATTGGATTTACACACCCCGGAGAGGAGACGAAACAAAACAAGTAAACATAGTCCTGAAGTTAGAATTGGAAGATGTTCGGTTAAAACCGAAACAAGGAGAGAAAAAACCATTTTAACCACGTTTGACCAGGTGGGCATCGGAGTTTCCTCCGAAAGATCGATGCCGTATTCTTCCCAAAATTCCACCGTCTCCCGGGGAATGGCGTCATAAAAGGCCGCATACCCAACCTGTTCTTCGGCTTGTGCCATCAGATCTCCATTCTCTTCTCCATAGGAAGAAAGAAAAAATAAGGATATAAACAATGGAATCAACAGAACAAACAAGGCTTTCTTTTTCATGGATTTTCTCCGATTAAAATTTTACTTCCATCAATTTTTTTGCAAGATCGGAAATTAACGGAACCGCCATGGAAACAATGGCGATTTGCCCACAATATTCCACAGTCTCCCCTAACGCTCTTTGTCCATTATCGTTGCAGACACCGGCGGCAAGATGGGTAATTAAGCCAATCCCCACCCCTCGAAGAACCAGTCCGATGGACGACGAGTCCAATCCGGCTTGCTGCCCTAACTGTTGAAGGGAATCTAAAATTGATTCCAAAGACGGCAGAAGAGCAGAAAGAAGAAGCAAGATTCCCACAAGGGGCAAAAATTGAGAAATCTCCAAGGAAGAACGTTGCAAGATTCTACTTGCAAACAGGGAGATCAAAGCAACGCCAAAGATCCAAATAAGATTCACAATCCGAACACCGTCCGAATCGTTTCAAACAGAGAGCCGATCTCATTGACAATAAGAGCAAGAACAATGACCAGTCCGCCGATTGTGACCATCAACGCCTGTTCCGATCGGTCCGACTTATTCAAAATTAGATTTAAGACCGCTACAATCATTCCAATAGCGGCAATTTGAAATAAAATATCCGCATCCACGGTCTTCCCTCCTTACAATAACAACAATACCAGAACCGCACCGGCACAGCAGCCCAAAACAAGGGCAGATTTTCCGTTTTTAGAAAGGCTTTCTTTGACGGTTATTTCTGCCTGAGAAAAAATTGTCTCCGCTTGCAACAACAATCGTTCCTGTTCCTCCCCGTCCCCTTGTCCCAAATCAAAAAACAGATCATCTGCCGCCGTCCATTCTTCCGGAGAAAAGAACATCTCTTTTTCACATAAATCTTTGGATTTACGGTAATTTTCTGTTAAATCAAAGGGATCTTCAAAGGAAAACACACGAAGAAGGGGTAACCCTTTCGGACAGTTTTCGGAAGATAAAATATGATGCAACGGGGCAGCACAGCAGCGAATCTCCCGGCGTAAGTATCGAATTAATCGCAGCATTTGAGAAATTTGCCGGCGACGGGCGGTCAATTCAAGGACATAAATCCCGCTGACCCCCACACAAAGCAGAAACACCAGAAATAACATGATCCATTTCCACACACAAATCTTCCCTTTCCATTATCTTTATTATTTTCCCGGCGTTGCAAGGATCCAAAAAGGCGACCAAGTCGATTCCTCCCCCGAGAAACAATTCCCGGACGGGAGGTCGGTAAAACAACTCTTCTTTGGAATAGGCATGAGCAGACACCACAAGAGAAACTCCGCTGCGAAGACCGTCCATCATAGCAGAAACTTCCTCCATCGTTCCGATCTCATCACAGGCAATTACCCGGGGAGAAAGGGTTCGTAAACTCTGCAAAATCCCCACCGCCTTGGGATAGCCCCGCAAAACATCACATCCGACAGGGACCGGGCGGGAAGCAGGGAATAATTCTTCCCGTTCGTCCACCACGGAAACCTGGACGTGTTGTGAAACTTCTCGGACAAGGGAACGCAAAACGGTGGTTTTTCCGCTGCAAGGAGGACCCACCAACATCAAATTATAAATTCGCCCATTTTGATAGATTCGCTTCAAAATTTCATCGGACTGCAAGTCAAAATCTCTTGCAATCCGAAAAGACAGACCGTAAATATCCCGAATTCCCTCCACAGTACCCTGCTCTCCCAAGACGGCAGTTCCCATAATCCCAACCCGATGTCCTCCGGGAATGGTAACATATCCAGCCCGAATCTCGTTTCGATGAGAATAGGCGGAAGATGCACAGATTTTACGGAAAGAAGTTTCAATATCCGATTTCGTATGTATTATAAAGTCATCAATTCTTCTCCCAAACCTACCCACGATCAACAAAGGGCATCCCTCCTTGACGCGAATTTCCCGCAGCGATTCCTGTTCCGATTGGGAAAATCGGGAAAGATAAGTTGCAACAGACGGAGGCAGGTACGGAAGAATTTCCGACAAGATTTGATCCAAGGAATTTCACAGCCTTTCTTTTGGGTTCTATTTCAGTTTATGCACCACGGACAGGTTTAGAACAAAAAAAGAACCCGGAAACCGGGTACTTTTTCTTATTTCATTTTAGGTTTAAAAATCAACGATGCGATTAGTGAAAAAACGATAGCGGCGGTAATTCCGGCGGCGGTGGCAGTCAAACCTCCCGTGAGGATTCCCAAAAATCCTTTTTCCCGAATGGCACTGCGAACCCCCTCTGCCAGCAGGTGGCCAAAACCGGTCAAAGGAACTGAGGCACCGGAATGGGCAAATTCCAACACCGGTTTATAGAGTCCAACGGCGGATAAAGCCACACCGGCAACCACGTAGCCTACCAAAATTCTTGCCGGGGTCAAGCGAGTACGTTCGATTAAAATCTGCCCTACAACGCAAAACAGGCCGCCAATCAAAAAAGACATCACGTAATTCATTTGTTCACCTCACCGGGATAATTCAATTAAATGAGCAATTCCGGGAACCGATTCCCCCTGCATAATGCTGGTAGGACTCATCAACGCACCCGTACCCATGGCTAATACCCGATTCCATCTTCCCTGTACCATCTGAGGAAGCACGTAACCACACAAAACCGAAGCAATACAGCCGCAACCGGAGCCGCCGGAATGGACGTCTTGGGTTTTGGGGTCAAAAATCATACAGCCGCAGTCTTGGTAGTTTTCTCCAAGGGAAATCCCGTCGGTTTTCATGAGTTCCCGTAATAATTGGGATCCAATTGCCCCCAAATCCCCGGACAAGATTAAATCGTAATCCGAGGGAGAGGTTTTCGTATCGTCAAAAAATCGCTTTAACGTTAACGCCGCCCCGGGAGCCATAGCAGCCCCCATATTTGCCATATCGGTAATATTCATATCGATGATGGCTCCGGGACAAACCTTTTGAATCTTGATTCCGTCCCCGGAAGACGCCACCACGGCACATCCCGAACCGGTTACCGTCCATTGAGCAGACTGGGGCCGGAATCCACCATATTCCAAAGGAAAACGGTATTGCCGCTCCGAGGAACAAAAGTGAGAACTGGTCACCGCCGCACATTTGTCGGCAAAACCTCCGTCCAAAGCAAAGGCTGACAAAATCAGACCTTCCACCATTGTCGAACACGCACCATACAAGCCGAAAAACTGTACACCGCTGTCACGAAGGCTATAATTAGAACCAATACATTGATTGAGAAGATCGCCCGCGAACACAAAGTCAAGATCTTTTTCCAATATTTTTGCTTCTTCAAAAGCATATTTCATCGCCTCCTTTTGCAGAAAGCTTTCCGCCTTTTCAAAACTGTTTTCTCCGCAATATTCGTCGGTCTGCCAATGATTAAAATATTGCCCCAACGGTCCCTCTTTTTCCATTTTCCCCACCATGGCGGCCGAAGATAGAATTACCGGGGGTGTTTCAAGCCGATAGGTGCCACTTCCCAATTTCTTTTGGCTCATTGTACCACCCCAATCTGAAGCAAAATATAAAAAATAAGTCCGTAAAGGGTGGACGCGGCAACCCCGTAGGCAATCACCGATCCGGCAACCGAAAAGATTTTAGGACCGACCCCGAGAACCATTCCTTCCACTCGAAATTCGATCACAGGAGAAGACATGGCGTTTGCAAATCCGGTGATGGGAACCAACGTACCGGCACCTCCCACCCGGGAGATTTTATCGTATACGCCAAAACCTGTCAAAAGAATACTGCAAAAGACCAACGTTACCGATTCCATGGCGGAAGCAACGGTCTCGTCCAAACCGCAAGATAAATAAAATTCCTGAAAAATTTCCCCCAAAAGACAGATCGCACCGCCAATCAAAAACGCTCCCAGACACCCCTTCCACAAGGGTTTTTTAGGCGTTAATTTCCAAACAAGTTGTTGATAATCTTCCGATCGCATGACAAAGCCTCCTTCAATTCATGAAATATTTTTACCCCTCCCAAAAAAAATATACAAAAAATGTCCGCCCCCGAAGGAACGGACAAATTTTATTTATTCTTTATGAAGATCGCCAATCGCGTTAAACCACGCCAACGCGTCGGATACGAAAAATACTTCCGACCCTCCCGAAAGAGTGGTAACCGTGATCTGATTTCGCTTGGGGTCCGTAATCTGAACCGATTCCACGTCAGCGACCGAGATGCGGCGGCATTCTTTTTTAGAATCAAAAAAGGAGATGGTTTGACTTGTCAAAAACAACCAACCGCGGACAAATCCGTCGAACAACAGACGTTTTGCACCGTCCTCCAGAAGAATCTCTCCTTCAGACGACAGTTCTTTCCGGTAGGGATCGTAAGTTTTGGAACGAATCACGTCCCAAAGGAACAGAACTCCGGTAAAGAAAATCCCGGAAACAACCCCGCAAATTGCGGCAACCAAGAGAATTTTCAACGTTTGCGGAAAAACGGAATCCGGGGGTGTATTGACCAGGAAGAGAAGCATTCCCACCATCGCTCCGTAGGTAAATCCGGAAGAAATAAGTTTTAAATAGCGTTTTTTCAAAACAAACACCTCAAATATTACAGAATAATCAATTCTTTTTCACTTGCAGTAATGTTTCGGCAACCGTCATCCAAAACGACAACCAAATCTTCGATCCGAACACCGCAATCATCCGGCAGGTAAATACCAGGCTCCACACTCATCACGGAATAAGCGGGAATAATACCTTCGGAACGAATGGAAAAGTTGGGAGCCTCGTGAATCATCAGACCGACGCCGTGCCCCAACGAATGCCCGAATTCCGCACCGTAACCCTTTTCTGCAATCAAGTCCCGGGCAAGAGCATCAATTTCCACCCCGGTCATTCCGGCTTTCAGGTGATCCAATGCGTTTTTCTGGGCAGCAAGAACAATTTCATAAATTTCCCGTTGATGGTCGGAAACCGTCCCTACGGCAACAGTACGGGTCATATCGGAACAATATCCGTCATAAACCGATCCGAAATCCATGGTAATCAGATCACCGCTGCGAATAATTCGAGACGAGGGAACGGCGTGAGGCTTCGAACCGTTTTCACCGGACGCGACAATGGTATCAAAAGAGGGTTTGTCCGCACCGGCACACTTCATAGCGTATTCGATCTCCGTCGCAATCCGCTGTTCGGTTAGATCCCCACGCTTCCAACGGGATGCGATAAAATCACAAATATGAACAAACGCCTTGTCGGTAAAAGACTGGGCGGTGACGATCTTTTCAATTTCCTCCGAAGATTTAATCATTCGAAGATCGGAAAGAACCTTTTCATCTCCCACCAATTCAAACCGATCGGAAAGAGCATCCGACAACGCCCGAAATTCCCGATAGGTTAAAAATTCATCTTCAAAATAAACGGTCTTAACACTTTGAGGAAGATCTTCGGACAACGTGGCGGCAAAGGATTTTTGCAAAAGCTGAACACCGTATCCGGGACGAATCTCGTTGTTTGCCATGGTAATATAGCGAAAATCGGTATAAAACACCTGCTTTTCCTCGCAAACCAACACCATACCGTTAGAGGAGGTGATTCCCGTCAAATAACGGCGATTTTCCGGACGAAACGACACATAGGCAGAGCCTTCCGGCAATTTAGAAAGTAATTTTTGAGCAAATTCGTTCATCTTAACCCTCCAATGCGGCAAGATACATTTGTTTCATGGCAAGAGCATCCACATCCATGGTGCCATCCGATTCACAGATTATATGGGCTTCTGATTTTTTCTGCACCAACAAATCCGCCAGAGGTTCAAAATCGGGACCGAACACCGTGTCTTCAAAGGTGAGATGTTTTTTCTCCCCACCGGTTGTGTATTCAATCTTGGAAAAGTGGACGTGCATCCGGCGAGTACGGTCTTCTCCCAGTACATTTTCCATACGGTTCAGCACCGCAAGATAATCGTCCTTGGTACAAACACCACCCTGAGTACGAGCGTTCAGGTGTCCGAAATCCACGGTGGGAAGGAAGGAATCGTGAACTTTACAGAGTTCCAGAACCTCATCCAAAGTTCCCAACTGATTGATTTTTCCCATGGTTTCCGGGCAGATGGAAATATGACCCAGCCCTTCATTCTTCAAAGCATCCACAGCTTTTTCCAAGGTTTGTTTTGCAAGCGCCAGGGCTTCTTCCCGACTGATCTTGGCACAACTTCCGCTATGAACTACGATCCGATCTCCGCCCATCCAATCGGCGGCACGGGCGGCTTTGAGAATGTAACCGATACTATTCTCCCGCTTTTCCGGTTCCACGGAAGAAAGGGAGATAAAATAGGGGGCATGAACCGAAAGGATCTTCCCTTTTGCACGGAAAGCGTCCCCCAATTTTCGAGCGGTTGCCTCTCCTATCGTGACGCCATTTCCGCATTGATATTCAAAAAGATCCAGCCCCATTTCTTCTAAAAAATCGGGCAATTGCAAGGACTTTTTATATCCCCGATCAAAAAAACCCTGAGGGGTTCCTGCAGGACCAAACAGAACCATAGAATAACTCCTTTATTTTACAGGAAATAATTTTGCACAGGTTTCTTCCAGAATGCCAAGATCCCACAAAAGACGGGTGATGGCGTACTTATCCCGGATATCCTTACCCACGATGGAAGCATCGTAAACTTCCTTTGCAGTAAAACCGATTTCTTCCGCAGCCAAGGGGAATCCGGCGGCTTTCAGGGTTGCATAAACCTGATCATAGGAGGGCATTGCATTAATAACTTCCATAATCTTATCATAATTGGTAAGAATATGTTCCAGACGGGCAGCGTGTTTTTCCGGATTGTATTTGCCTTCTTTTTCTTCGTTCAAAATCATACTGTCGGCACTCTTTCCGAGAACGGATATCAGATATTTTTTATATTCTTCGTAATCGAAGGACTGAACATACGCCAAAGCCTTTTCCCGGTTAGGAACAACAGTTTTGATTTCTTCGAAAATCTTCAGAGCAAGAAGAGTTGCAACACCGCATTGAATTCCGTGAAGATCGGAGGTGGAATCAAATTCCAAGGCACGCATATCCCAAATATGAGAGAAATAGTGTTCAATTCCGGAAACGGGGCGAGAAATTCCCGCATAGTTAGCAGCAATTCCAGCAAGAACCATGCCTTCCATAACAGCACGAACCGCTTCAGGATCCCGCTTCATGATGCCGTCGGCATTATCCGCACACTTCTTTAATGCGGCAGAGACCATATCGGCAACCATGGGACAATAATATTCCCCATTAATAACTTGAGACAACTGCCATTCGCCGATACTGACATATTTTGCCGCCATATCGCCGATCCCAGCCTGAATCATACGCATGGGAGAGGCGGAAAGAACATCCAAATCACCCACGACAATTTCGGGGCATTTACTATTCAAAGAAACTTTCAAACCGTCCCGAATCATAGAAGAGGTCGCAGAAGAATAACCGTCCATGGAGGGGGCGGTACCAACGATCATGTAGGGTTTCCCGGAAATGTTGGCAACAATTTTACCAATGTCATTCAAACAGCCGGTACCAACGGTGATGATCATATCACAGGTAGGATCAAAATACATCATCGCAGAACCAACAGAACGTTCATCGGGTTCAAAGCGTTCGCCGGGGAATTGATATTTGCCATAAGGAATTCCGGCTTCGTCCAAAATAGAAAGAACGGTCTTTCCTGCGGCAATATAGGTATTTTCATCAAAGTACACAAAAACTTTTTTTGCACCGTATTTTGCAATCAGATCAGGGATTTTTTTCAAAGCCCCAAAATCAATCAACACGTCTTTCACCTTTGCAAAATGAAATTTTCCGCATTCACAAGCAAAGCCATCTCCGGAAAGTAACGTTTCGATATTCGTTTCTACGGTCATCTTTCAGCACTCCTTCGAGATGATTTCCCAATATACCTTATAATTATAGCACATTTTTTAGGGAATGTCAAACCCAAAAAGAAAAAGCAGACTGCTTTCGCAATCTGCTTTTCTGGCAGGGATAGCAGGACTCGAACCTACGAATGCCAGAGTCAAAGTCTGGTGCCTTACCGACTTGGCTATATCCCTAAATACATCTTGTACATTATAGCACGGTTGATAGGAATTGTCAAGGGGGTTTACAAAAAGTTTCAAAAGAAAAATAGGTGTTTTTTGGAATTGTAGGAAAAACAAAAACGGGGAAAAATGACCTTGCGAGGTGATAACAATGAAAGATAAGTTTAACAAACATTATCCGGCAGAAGAGGCATTTTTAACCAATCCTATTCCATCGGCAACCGAAGCTACGGGGTGTGCTTTGCGAATCGAGAAAAGAGACGATAAAACCGTCAGTTTAAGTGCTCCATGTAAGGGGACAAAATTACCGGGAAAAAGCAAAGAATACGTTCCAAAAAATTAAAAAACGGTGCCGAAGAAATCTTCGGCACCGAAATTTTTTAATTAGTTGTACCAATTATTACCGGCTTCCACGTTGACCTTCAAATCATCTCCGTGAGCAAAGTTCCATTTCTGGATTGCAAGAGAATCCCAAGCCTGAACCGTGAGAACCAAGGAACCGTTAACAGAACGGAGGGTGAGTGCCATATCGGTAGCGGCATTTACGATACCATACATACCGTCGCAAGCAACCACAGACCAGATCTGTTCGTCGGCATTGGAAACTTCTGCCTGAACCAAACCACCGTCGACGATGGTCAGCGCGTTACCGGACTGTTTGTTTACAATCAGGTAGCCACCCTTAGCAGGAACAAAGGTCCACATTTGAGAATCGGCGGGGAGCAGATCCCATTGGGTTACGTAGTAATCTGCACCGACCCATTCATTGACGTCAGCTGCAGTATACCGTTTTGCACTGGAAAGAGAGTTATAGTTGTTCCAGTTAATCTTGGTGTTATAGTTACGCAGACGGAATGCCTGATCTTCTACCAAAGGATTGGAGTAGGTCATCTGATCAACCACGGTCAGATACATTCCGGACAGAGCATTCTGAATTCGAATCCGGGAAGGATCGTTTTCATCGGCAACGATGGTCCACTTGGATTGATCTTCAGAACGGGCTGCCTTCAGCGTCAGACGAGCACCGGCATTGGAGAAGTCTGCAGCACCGGCAATATACAGGGAATAGAAACCGGAAAGACCGTAGCCATTGACATAAAGCTGGCTATCTTCATAGGTCCAGTTCTGCCAACGCAGACCGCGATAGGTTGCCAGGGTCAATTCAGCTTCTGCGGGAACAGAGCCGTAGGCGTCTCTGGAAACAGGAGACAAATACAAGCCCTTGGAAACGCTCTTAATACGGAACGCATCGGCGACATTCACATCTCCGGCATTTTCCTTAATCCAATACTGGGATGCATTCCCCAGAGCTTCCTGAATATTCACAGATCCGTCAGAGAGAACCGACAGATAGGTGGAAGTGGAAGCACTATTGGTCAGAGCGAAGGAGTTATTGGAGAGATTAATGGTTTCTTCCGCATTAAGATTTGTTCCACTGTTGAGGACAGTTTTGCAGATTGCATCGGCGTCGTATCCCTTGCTTACGGGAACAATGCGGAACGAATAGGTGTAGTTTACACCGGGTTCGATGTACTTAGCATCGGTGTATTCCTGATCAAACAGGGAGTTTGCACCAACACCCTTTTGCTGACCGATAACACGGAGAATGGTATCTTTCTTCGCTGCTGCATTACCGGAAACAACATAGGCGGCGTTATTCCAGGGATAATCCTTGGAAACATTAACTGCAAACAGATCCGTGTCGCTGGTAACCACGATACCGGAACCATCGGCACGTTCCAGAGCCATCCAACGAACTTCGGTCTTATCGCCGGAAGCGGTAGCGTAGAGATAATCGTTGCCCAACTGATCGACAATTGCAACGTCTTCATAGATTCCTACATGGTTATCCGCATTCTTATCACTATAAGATTCGCCGGGGCCCATACCGAACCAACTCATGGTCTTAAATTCATCGGTCAAAGTCATGACAGAAGAAAGTTCCATGGGAACGGTAGCATTTACCGTGGGTTGATATTTCACGGAAACCTGGATTTCGCCATCGGAGTAAACGTCATAGACTACCGTATAATAAGTATCATAAGCGTATGCTCTCATAGTTTTGATAGGATAGGTAACCCATACATAGTCCAATTCGATGCGATACTGATTATTGGAAACTTTAGTAATCTTATAATCGTTGGGCAGGGTCTTGGTTTCTCCATTGTTTTGAGAAAGAGTGGCCAGAACCTTGCGAGAAGCAGCAGACAAGGAAGTGGAGAGCAGTTCACTACCAGAAGAATTGCGGAGCAAGTTCGCAATCATAGAGGGAGTAGAAGAGCTGCCATCAACAAAGATTTCCTTGCCTCCTACCACATACTTGGTAATCAAACCGGTGTCGGCATTTACAGCGAAGGTAACGTTACCGTTTGCCAACAAGATGACAGAAGAACCTTTATAAGAAGCGGGAACTTCGGGAAGTTCGTCCATATCCGTATCGGATTCTTCAGGCTCCTGATCTTGAGGAGCAGGTCCCATAATGGGTGCCTGAGTTTCTTCATCCAACCCAACTTCTACCGCATTACGGGCAGGATCGGGACGGAAAGGAATGTTAGAGTTTTCTTCCACATTCAGAGTGTAAACAAACTGCGTTCCAGCAGGAATACCAGCGACGTCAACCTTAGAAGTCACCACGATGTATGCGGCATATTTAGCATCTGCGGCAGCACCGGTGGTATTGACAGGGAGGGTAACCAACTGATTCTTTGCACCTGCGGCAACATTGAGATTGTCCAACTTGCCTTCATCATAAACAACCCAACGCTGATTTTCCCACAGATTATGCTTTTCATAAACCGTCCAAGAAATGCTATACAGTTCGCTGAAGTTTACATTGGAGGGATTGGAGATATAAAGCTGACCCTTAGAGAAGGTGTAGTTGGTAACATACACTTCGGGAGCTTGGAACACAGACAGAGTCAGGGCGTCTCCGGTATGGCCCTGCACGGTGCCGTCCTTGGAAACAGTAGTTTCTTCCTTCAGGGAGAATTGTTTGGAGAAGACAGTAAGATCTTTACTATCCGTCCAAGAAGGAGCAGATTTATACTTCACAGTGAAGTTTACATAGAGGTTATCCTTGGAAACATCGGTGCCGTAATCGATTGTAATGGTAGCGGTCTTCCCTGCTTCAACCTTCAAATCAGACAGCGTGCCGGATTTAATGACATTCTTACCATCGGTGACTTCGTAAGAAACCACATATGCGGCAGAAAGATCGGTAAAGGAGTTGCGGTTGACCACTTTGAAGGTGCCTTCTTTTGCATCTACAACAGAAATGGCAATGGGAGACAATGCATTCTTCAGTTCTTTTGCATCGGATTGCAGTTTACGATCTGCAGTAACGATACCGGAAAGAGACTGATAGGTATCCTTCGTAGAAGTGGCAGCATCGCCCCAGCTTCCGGCGTAAGCCAATTTATAAAGGTTCGCATTATCGGAATTATAAGGAGTTTCTTTCAAAACGGAAGATGCATTCTTCGAGGTTGTGGGCCAATAAATAGCATTATCTGCCCAATAAGCAAAGAAGCCTCCCTGGAAATTTTCGTATTCATCCATGAGTTTGGAATACGAAGCGAAATTACCACCGCCGCTCAAAAGTCCACCTTTGGTATCCTGAACGAGGATTGCTTTCTTGTTCGTGGAATCGTTCAAAATCTGAACGAAATCGTTCAAAGAAAGATCTGCGGCAATCAAAAGATCCGATGCGGATTCGTCATCATCATAAATGATCAGACGATTATCGGCGGAAGTCAGCCAACTTCTCAAAACAGAGAAGTTAGACCCCATACCGGAATCGTTACCAACCGTCCACATGATAACGGACGCACTGTTCTTATCCCGATAAACAACGTTCAAAAGACGATCCAAGCAAGCATTCTGCCATACGCTCTGATCCCCGGGAATCGAGGATTCGTCTTTGTTGCTGTAGGGATTGGAGTTCAAGCTCATATCGTCAATGACGTAGAGACCGTATTCGTCACAAAGAGAAATGAATTCTTCGCTAAGGGGACGACCGGGAGAACGAACGGCGTTTACGTTCAGTTCTTTCATCATCTTAATATCGGTAATCATTTCTTCACGGGAAACATTCATACCGGTAACGGGGCTGTTCTCATTATAAAGAACGCCACGCAGAGTAATCTTTTCGCCGTTCAAAACGAAGGATTGACGACCGCTGTCGTCCAAGGTGATGCCGACAGTCTTAAAGCCGATGCGTTTGCTAACAAGATCCAAAACCTTATCGCCGTCTTTCAACTCGAGAACTACGGTATAAAGGTTGGGAGTTTCCGCGGTCCACAGTTTGGGGCTGGGAACACTTACGCGAGAACCTACTTCACCCAAATAAGCATTTGCCGTGGTGGCAGGCTTTTCAGAGAAGTTGGGAGTAGTCCCGACTTTGGTGGGTTGAAGCACACAATTTCCGGAAGCATCATAAACAGAAATGTCAACAGAAAGTCCGTCGGCAGGTTTCTGATAAGAAGCAAGAGAAACAGTGATGTTCATCAACGCATCATTTCCACTCATCTGCATATCGTAAGTAAAGTCGCGAATCTGCAGATCGGGGGCAGAGTACAGATAAACGTCACGGTAGATACCGCCGTATTTAATGGAGTCGTTGGCTTCCAGGTAAGAACCGTCGCAATACTTATACACTTCGAAAACAATCAAGTTTTCAGAACCGAAATTAACGGCTTCGGTAATATTGAAAGTCTTACCGGTATAGCTGTCTTCTGCGTAACCGACCAAAGCACCGTTTACGTAGACGTAAACACAGGAAGCAACCCCATCAAAGGTTACGTAAACCTGACGTCCGGACCAATCGGAGGGAACTTCTACCATATTGCGGTAAATCCCGACAGGATTGTACGATTCGGATACGTTGGGAGCGACAAGTTCGTTGCCCCAAGGATAGGTGTTGTAAGTATAGGTGGGAGTATCATACCCCTCAAGTTCCCAGTTGGAAGGAATGGAAATTTTTCCCCAAGTGGTTTCTTCCTTCTCATCCTTGCGAACGGCAACAGACTCGGAAATTTCGTAAGCATATTTCTTGGTCTGATAGCCTTCGGGCATAAGAGAAGGATTCAGGGCGATAGAGAAATCCCACTCCCCATTCAAGGATTTGTAATAGGGAGATGCGGCGTAATCTCCGCCCAACGCCTGTTCCACAGACTCATAAGGAATGAGGGTGGTGGAATAGGGTTCTTTGTTTCGGGAGACCGTTTCCGGACTACCGAACGCTTCACTTTGCTTGGTCAAACCCTTCAAGTTGTTGCAGGCGGAAAAAACTCCTACCGCCAACGCCAACACGAGGACCAACAAAAGTGCCTTTGAAACGTGTTTCATGAACATAACCTCCGTGTTTCTTTGCGATACATTTCTCTTTGCACTTCAATATATCTTTAAATTAAATATAATGCCGTGCGTATAGAGATTATATAATAGAGTTGTGGCATTTTAATGTCATTTTTTAGCTGAAACAAGGTGGAATCGTGACTTTTTTATGAACACAGAATATTTTTAGAATGGAATCAAAAAATATAAAATTTTTTCGCACAAATCTGTAATTTTTTTGCAAACTGACACAAAAAAAAGAAAAAAACAAAAAAAGCATCATTGACAGAATCCTGTTTTTATATTATAATGAATGCATATTTTAGAAAAAGGAAGTCAGTTGCTATGGCAGAAAAGACTGTAAAAGAAATCACCTCAATGGACATCGACTTTACCCAGTGGTACACCGACATCTGCTTGAAGGCGGAATTGGTGGATTATTCCAGCGTTAAGGGTTGTATGATCATTCGTCCTTACGGATATGCAATTTGGGAAAATATCCAGAAAAACATGGACGCCATGTTTAAGGCGACGGGGCATGAAAACGTATATATGCCCATGTTTATCCCGGAATCCTTGCTTCAAAAAGAAAAGGATCACGTAGAAGGCTTTGCTCCGGAAGTTGCCTTGGTCACCAAGGGCGGTAGCGAACCTCTGGCAGAACCCCTGGTGGTTCGTCCCACGTCGGAAACCCTGTTCTGCGAACACTTTTCTCATATCGTTCAGTCTTGGAGAGATCTGCCCAAACTGTACAACCAATGGTGCTCCGTGGTTCGTTGGGAAAAAACCACCCGTCCGTTCCTCCGTTCCCGGGAATTCTTGTGGCAGGAAGGTCATACCGTTCATGCCACCGCAGAAGAAGCCCAAGAAGAAACCATTCGTATGCTAAACGTATACACCGACTTCTGCAAGAACTATCTTGCCATGCCGGTGATTCAGGGACAGAAGACAGAGAGCGATAAGTTTGCCGGTGCGGAAGCCACCTATGCCATCGAAGCATTGATGCACGACGGGGTTGCTCTGCAAGCCGGAACCTCCCACTACTTCGGAGACGGATTCCCCAAAGCGTTCAACATTCAATATACCGATAAAAACAACAAACTGCAATACTGCTACGAAACCTCTTGGGGCGTTACCACCCGTTTGATCGGTGCCTTTATTATGGTTCACGGCGACAACAACGGATTGGTAATTCCTCCCCGGATCGCTCCGACCCAGGTCGTGGTTATCCCCGTAGCGATGCACAAGCCCGGAGTTTTGGACAAGGCAACGGAAATCAAAGAAAAATTGGCTGAAGCCGGAATCCGTGTGAAAATGGATTCTTCCGAACAGTCTCCCGGCTGGAAGTTTGCGGAATATGAAATGAAGGGTGTTCCCCTCCGTCTGGAAATTGGACCGAGAGATATCGAAAACAACGTTTGCGTTTTGGCACGTCGGGACAACGGAGAAAAAATTACCGTTTCTCTGGACGAAATAGCAACCAAGATCCCCGAACTGTTGGATACCATTCACGAAGACATGTACAACCGTGCTTTGGAACATCGCAACGAAAAAACCTATATTGCTCGGAACAAAGAAGAACTGAAAGAAATTACCGATACCAAACAAGGTTTCATCAAAACCATGTGGTGCGGCGATCCGGAATGCGAAGACAAGGTCCGAGAAGAATTTGGTGTTCGCTCCCGTTGCATTCCCTTTGAACAAGAACAGTTGAGCGACAAATGTGTTTGCTGCGGGAAACCTGCAAAATACATGCTCTACTGGGGCAAACAATACTAAGAAAACGACAAAGAGCAAGTTCGAAAATTTCGAACTTGCTCTTTTTTTGAATAAAAAAGTCCTTTGGGGAGAAAACTCTCAACCCAAAGGACCCATTTTTAATTGAATTGCAAATTAGTCTTTGCAACGTTCCATGTAAGAACCGCCGTCACGGGTGTCGATGCGGATCTTTTCCCCTTCGTTGATAAACAGGGGAACACGAATAACAGCACCGGTTTCCACGGTTGCATTTTTAGTAACGTTGGTAGCAGTATCACCGCGAACACCGGGTTCGGTTTCGGTAACCAAAAGATCAACGAAGAAAGGAGGTTCTACGCTGAAAACGTTTCCTTTGTAGGAAAGAATTTTGCAAACGGTTTCTTCTTTCACAAATTTGAAAGCATCACCGAGCATATCGGCATTCAAGGGAACCTGATCAAAGGTTTCCATATCCATGAAATAATACAGTTCGCCATCGTTGTAGAGATACTGCATATCT